>CAWUUC010000172.1:0-10573 GCA_963924905.1 uncultured Paracoccaceae bacterium | reverse complement strand
TTGTGACCTGCAACCAACGCTATCGTGACATCTATCCAGATTCGGCCCCCCTTATGGAAACGGGCGTTAAGTTTGAGGATCTTTTGCGCTATGGTTTGATGCATGGCGCGCATCCCATGGCCTTGGGCCGTGAAGAGGAATGGATTTCTGAGCGTCTTTATCAACACCGCAATCCAGGCGCCGCCGTTGAAGAGCAAATGGGCGATGGCCGTTGGATTCGCGAACAAGATCATATCACCCCTGATGGGGGCCGCGTGGGTCTGCGCGTTGATATCACCCGCGAAAAGGAACAGCAGGCCGCGCTAGAGGCCGCGCGGTTGCAAGCCGAGGCGGCAAATCGTGCCAAATCCGCCTTTTTGGCCAATATGAGCCACGAAATCCGCACCCCCATGAACGGTGTCGTGGGCATGGCAGAGCTGCTGTGCGACACCCCCCTGACGGACGATCAACGCCTGTTTGCCGAAACGATCCGTTCGTCGGGCGAGGCGCTTTTGGTGATTATCAACGATATTCTGGATTATTCCAAAATTGAGGCAGAGCGTCTGACGCTGCATCCAGAACCCTTTGATCTGGAACGCACAATTCACGAAGTCGCCATGCTGTTGCAGCCGCGTGCGCGTGAAAAGGGCATTGATCTGCTGATTGATTTTGACATGTTTCTGCCCACCCGCTTTGTCGGGGACGCGGGCCGTCTGCGTCAAATTTTGACCAATTTGATGGGCAATGCGGTCAAATTTACCGATCAGGGCCATGTCCTAGTCCGTGTGGTCGGTGTCGAGGTGGGGCCTGGTCAGCAACAATTGCACATCTCGGTCGAAGATACTGGCATCGGCATTGCAGCTGAACATCTGGATCATGTCTTTGGCGAGTTTAACCAAGTCGAGGCCCAAGCAAATCGCAAGTTCGAAGGGACAGGTTTGGGTCTGGCCATTACGCGGCGTCTGATTGAACGGATGGATGGCGCGGTTTGGGTTGACAGTGAATTGGGCAAAGGGTCGTGCTTTGGCTTTCGTTTATCATTGCCCTTGGCCGAAGACAGTGTTGTTGTCACTGCCCCCATTGCGATCAAACGTGTTTTGGTCGTCGATGACCAATTTATCAACCGCACCATTTTGGAACGTCAATTGGTCCCTTGTGGTATTGATGTCATCTTATGCCGTTCTGCGGTTGATGCGCTGAAAATCCTGCAAGATAAGCCATTTGATGTAATTTTGACCGATTATGAAATGCCAGAGATGAACGGTCTTGGCTTGACCCGCGCGATTCGTGATATGGGTATCGCAACGCCCATCATCTTGCTGACATCCAATCCAGCAACCTGCCGAGATGAGGATGATTTTGATCAATTGGCCGCCGTTTTGCAAAAGCCGATTTTGCGCGCCGATCTTTATCGGCGCTTGAATGATCTGTCCTATGCCGCCCCTGTCGCCGCGCCGCGGCCCGAAGCGCGCCAGATGCGGGTTTTGGTCGCCGAAGACAATCGCACCAATCAATTGGTATTTCAAAAAATGGTGCGCGAAGCGAATATCGAATTGCACTTCGCCAATAATGGAGTAGAGGCGGTGGCTGCCTATCAATCCTTTGATCCTGATATGATTTTCATGGATATTTCCATGCCAGAAATGGATGGTCGCGACGCCGCCCGCGCCATTCGCACCCTAGAGGCGGGGGTATCGCATATTCCCATCGTGGCGTTGACAGCCCATGCCATGGACGGTGACGAAGATGGTATTTTGGCGGCAGGTATTGACCTCTACTTGACCAAACCCTTGCGTAAAGCGGTAATTTTGGACACTTTGGCCCAGCTGTGTCCTGACATTGCCTATCCTATTATGGCCGAAATATCTGCGGCCTAGGCGCTGCGGGTAAAGACAGGATGATCAGCGGACGATAGCTCGGCGCGATAGCGATATCCGCCGATGTCAAAACCGCGCAGATCATCAGGGTTCGTCAAGTGGCCATCACAGATATAGCGCGCCATCGCACCCCGCGCTTTTTTCGCCCAAAAGCTGACAATTTTCGCCGTGCCATCGCGTTCTTCTAGGAAACTAGGGGTAATTACCCGCAGTTTCAGGCCCCGTACAGCGCCGAAATATTCAACTGAGGCACAATTAACCACACAACTTGACCCAACCTCTGCTGCGTCTTGGGTCAAGGCTTTGGCAATCTTGCCGCCCCAATAGGCATATAGATCGCCACCCTTCTCAGTCGCCAATTTACTGCCCATTTCCAAACGATAGGGTTGGATCGCGTCCAGCGGGCGTAACACACCATAAAGCCCCGATAAGATCCGCAAATGCGACTGCGCCCAACGCAAGGCATCGTCTGACATCTGGCGCACTTCTAGCCCTGCATAGGTGTCGCCATCAAACATAAATGCAGCAGGATAGCGCGCCGCATCTTTTGCAAAACTGGCAAAGCGGGCATGGTTCAGTGCGCCAAGACTAGGTGAAATATGCATCAATTTGCACAGATCATCGGCAGATAAGGCCTTGGCCGATTTGGCCAGACGCGCGGCATCCTTTGCCAAAACGGGCGTTGTCATTGGAACGGGCAAAGGTGCTTCGTTCAGACGTTTAGCAGGCGAAATCACGGTCAGCATATCAGGCTCCTTTGGGCGACAAGATAGGGCGATTTGCGCGATGGTCTAGTCCGCACAGATCACTTCTAAAAACGCCGCTCCAAAGCGTTCGGCCTTGGGCGCATCCAAAATCGTCTCTAACTCGGCCAAATTGCGGGGACGGCGTTCGGCCAATTGGCGCAAAGTTGACTGGCTGCAGGTCAGATATTTTCCCGTCCCGTCAGGCCCGCGGGACAATTGTAATTGGACATCCGCCAGACGATCAAACACATCAGCCGCTGTGCGCCCTACCAAATTGCGCCGTGCGGGATGCATCGGCGTGGGCGCGGCCCCTGTCAAAACGGATAAAAACAGCGCGCCATAACTTTCCAGCTTCTTCGCCCCAACGCCCGTAATCCCCATCATCTGATCCAGCGTTTGGGGCCGCTTTTCGGCCATCTCGATCAGGCTGCGGTCTGGAAAAATCACATAGGCGGGAACGCCTGCTGCCTCGGCCAGAGCGCGACGTTTGGATTTCAACGCAGAGAGTAGCGGTGCATCTTCTTCCGAGACTTGGGTTTTGATTGGCAGGCGCGGTGTGGCATGGGCAATTGTGTCTTTGCGTAAGGTGATCTGCGCCTCGCCGCGCAAAATAGGCCGCGCCGCATCCGTCATGCGCAATGCGCCAAATCTTTCGCCATCAGGGCGGATCAAATCGCGCCCCATCATCTGACGAAATACCGCATCCCATGCCGATTTTGACAAATCCCGCCCCACCCCAAAGGTGGGCAGGCGGTCATGCCCCTTATCGCGTACTTTGGCCGTATCGTTGCCGCGCAAAATATCAATCAAATGCCCCGCGCCATACCATTCTTCGGTGCGCAACATCGCCGACAGCGCCTTGCGAACGGCGTCCGTGGCGTCAAACAATTCAGCAGGCGCATCACAAAGATCGCAATGTCCGCATGGAGGCGATGTTTCGCCAAAATAGCCCAGTAAAACTTGGCGGCGACAGGCCATCGCCTCGGCCAGACCCAAAAGCGCGTTTAGGCGGCTGTGATCGGCTGATTTGCGGTCCATCGGCGCCAGACCTTCGTCGATTTGATTGCGGCGCAGGCGAATGTCATCAGGGCCATAAAGCGTTAGGGTCTCAGCCGCTGCGCCATCACGCCCACCGCGCCCTATTTCTTGGTAATAGGATTCAATGGATTTTGGCAGATCGGCATGGGCGACCCAGCGAATATCTGGCTTATCAATCCCCATCCCAAAGGCGACCGTTGCCACCACAATTAGCCCGTCTTCTTGTTGAAAACGGATTTCCACGCGGCGGCGGGTCTCGGCGTCCATGCCGCCGTGATAAAAGCAGGCGGAATGCGCCTCGGCGGTCAGGGCGGCAGAAAGGGTTTCGGTTTTGGCGCGGCTGGCGCAATAGATGATGCCAGATTGCCCCCGCCGCCCCGCGGCAAACCGCAAAATTTGATCTCGGGGGCTGTCTTTGACGGCAAAGGCCAGATGGATATTTGGACGATCAAAGCCGCGCAAAAAGGTTTGTGGGGCCACGCCGTCGAACAGGCGGGTCACGATTTCCGCGCGGGTTTCGGCATCTGCCGTCGCGGTAAAGGCCGCCAGTGGCACGCCCAATATGCGGCGCAATTCGCCAATACGCAAATAATCGGGGCGGAAATCATGGCCCCACTGCGATACGCAATGCGCCTCATCCACAGCGATCATCGTGCAATTGATCCGCCGTAACATCACAGCCGTGGCAGCCGATGCTAGACGTTCAGGCGCCATATAAAGCAGTTTCATTTTGCCCGCATCAAGGGCTGCAAAAACCTCTTCGGTTTCTTCTTCTGTGTTGCCCGAAGTCAGCGCCCCCGCCTCAACACCCGCGGCGCGCAAGGCGCGCACCTGATCGCGCATCAACGCGATCAGCGGCGAAATGACCACGGTTACCCCATCACGACACAAGGCAGGCAATTGAAAACACAGACTTTTGCCACCACCCGTCGGCATAATGGCCAGCGTGTTTTGGCCTGCGCACACCGCCTTTACAATTTCTTCTTGGCCCAGACGGAAATCAGGAAAACCGAAAACAGACTGTAACAGCGCGGCGGGTTCAGCCATCTTTTGTCAAATCATCCGTGGCCCGCAGGCAATTTAGTAAAAGAGACCAATATTGTTGATCAACACAATCCGCAGCGCATAGACGCCCAGCAAGACGACCAAGGGGGCCAAATCTATACCGCCCAAATTGGGCAAAACCGACCGAACGCGGCTATAGATGGGTTCCAAAAGACCGTTTAACCCCCGCCACAGCGATGCGACAAGAGGTTGGCGCAGGTTCAGAACTTGAAAATTGATCAGCCAGCTCATGATAATATGCGCGAGGATAAACCATTTGGCGATATCAAGGATCATCAAAGCAATCTGAAAAATAGACGTCATGGCCCGCTCCGTTTGTGAATGACGCCAGAGGTAACGCGCACAGGGCAAAAGGGCAATGCTTTCCGCTGCGTTTGGCTTGACCTTGGGCGGATATTGCGAAATCAGGGCGGCAGAGGTGACCTATGTATCCCTATTTTCGAATGTTCAAAGAGCTGTGGAAATTTCGCCAAGCGCCAGCGCTGGGCATTTTGGACGCCCATATCAGCACGCATCGGATCTGGCCTTTTGATCTGGACCCTTGGATGGAATTGAACAATGGCCGCACGCTGACCCTGTTTGATCTGGGGCGGATTCCGTTGGGCAAGCGGACTGGATTGCATCACGCCTTGCGGGAAAATGGCTGGGGCCTGACGGTGGCGGGAAATTCCACGCGCTATCGCCGCCGTGTGACGTTGTTTCAACGCCTGACCCAAGTTTCGCGCGCGATTGGTTGGGATGACCGTTTCATTTATTTAGAACAAAGTTTTTGGCGTGGCGAAGAATGCACCGCGCATATGTTGTTACGCATGGCGGTGATTTCCAAAGGTGGGATGATTGCGCCAGAGCGTGTTTTAACGGTGCTGGGCGCGGATACAATCAGTCCCGATTTGCCCCAATGGGTGCAAAACTGGATTGCCGCCGATAGCCAGCGCCCTTGGCCCCCCAAAAAGGGCTAAAATACCTTGCCTTGAGGTGGGGTTTCAGGCTTGATCGGCGCAAAAGGGGGCCATCATGATTTCACCACAAAAGCGCATCTGGGGGTGGTATTTCTTTGATTGGGCCAGCCAGCCATATAACACCCTGCTGTTGACGTTTATCTTTGGCCCCTATTTTGCCGAAATCGCCCGGGGCTACTTCATGGGCACTGGCATGGAGGAAGAGGCCGCCAAGGCCGCCGCCCAAAGTTTTTGGGGATTCGGCCTGACCATCGCCTCGGTTGTGATCGCCATTCTGGCCCCGATTTTGGGCGCGGTGGCGGATGGCTCTGGACGGCGGATGATCTGGATTTGGATTTTTTCGGCCTTTTACGTTATCGGCGCCTTTGGGCTGTGGTGGGTGATGCCGGGTGGTGAAGTGTCGATGCTGTATTGGGCGGTTGCCTTTTTCGGCCTGGGCTTTATCGGGATGGAGTTTACGACGATCTTTACCAATGCCCTCATGCCCACTCTGACGGATCACGATGATATCGGCAAAATTTCTGGCTATGGCTTTGCCTTTGGCTATCTGGGTGGGTTGGTGGCGCTGATTTTGATGCTGGCGCTGTTTGCCGAAAGTGCGACAACGGGCAAAACCTTGATCGGGATTGATCCGCTGTTTGGCTTGGATACAGAATCGCGCGAAGGCACGCGGATGGTTGGTCCACTCACGGCCATTTGGTATGTGCTGTTTATGATCCCGTTTTTTATGTGGGTGCGCGAACCCCGCGTGGCGGCGCGCGCCATCCATATCGGGGCCGCCTTGGCCAGCGTGCGCGATTTCATCTTGGGGCTGCGGTTTCGCAAAAGCCTAAGCGCCTATTTGGCGTCGTCTTTGATGTATCGCGATGCGTTGAACGCGCTTTATGCCTTTGGTGGGGTATATGCGTCGAATGTTTTGAATTGGTCAATCACACAAATCGGGGTGTTTGGGATTTTGGGCGGGATTACGGCGATGATCGCGTCTTATTTCGGCGGGCGGATGGACCGCGCCTATGGGCCAAAGCCCGTTCTGACATGGTCGATTGTCGTGTTGATTTTGGTTTGTGTCACAATCGTTGGTCTGACCCGTGAAAGTCTGTTTGGCATGCCGTTGGACCCCGCCACCAATACGGCTGACATCATTTTTTATATTTGCGGCGCGTTGATTGGGGCGGCGGGGGGGCCGTTACAGGCGGCGTCACGCACCATGCTTGTCCGCCATACCACCCCAGACCGCGCCACCGAAGCCTTTGGTATGTTTGCGCTGTCGGGCAAAGTGGCAAGCTTTATTTCGCCTTTGCTGATCGCGTTGGTGTCGCATTTCAGCCAATCGGCGCGCATCGGCATCTCGCCTGTGATCTTACTATTCCTCATCGGATTAATTCTGCTAATCTGGGTGAAACCCAAAGGTGAGATGGTATGATCAGACGGCTTTTGATTTGTTGTGCGTTGTTGGCCCCTGCGCCTGCTATGGCGCAACAATTGGCCAATCAGCTTTTTGGGGCCAAGACGGCGCCCAGCCAGCAAAAGTCGATGCCAATAGGCAGCTATGCCAAGGGCTGTCAGGCGGGAGCAGTGCAATTGCCTGAAACGGGACCGACATGGCAGGCCATGCGCCTGTCGCGCAATCGCAATTTTGGTCAGCCGATTTTGGTCGAATATCTGCAAGATTTATCACTGGCCGCCACCCAAATCGGATGGAAGGGGCTGTATATTGGGGATATGGCCCAGCCGCGAGGTGGACCGATGACATCGGGTCATGCCAGCCATCAAATCGGATTGGACGCGGATATCTGGATGTTGCCGCCCGAACGGCTGAACCTAACACGGGTTGAACGGGAAAAGATTTCCTCGATCCCCGTGCGATCGGCAGATCAGCGCAAGGTGACGCAAAACTGGTCTCAGCGCCATCATGATTTGCTGCGCACTGCGGCGTCAGATGCGCGGGTAGACCGTATTTTCGTCGCCGCTGCCGTCAAGATTGAGATGTGCAAAACGGCAAAAGCAGCGGATAAAAATTGGCTGCAAAAAATTCGTCCTGTTGCAGGCCATGACACGCATTTTCATGTGCGTTTGAAATGTCCAAAAGGGTCTGGCACCTGCACCCCACAAAAGCCCACAGTTGCCGAATTGTCCAAAGATGGTAACGGCTGTGATGAGACGCTGATGTGGTGGGTATCGGACGCCTATTTGAACCCGCCCAAGCCCACAAAACCCGTTCAACCCAGCCCCCCCGTCAAAGGTCCGCGCCAATACACAATGGCCGATTTGCCCGAACAATGCGCCGCAGTTCTGGCGTCGCCCTAGGGGCGGCGCTGCTTGTTCTGGCGGGATTACAAGGCAGCGCAGATACCACAAAACCGCTAGGATTTTTGCAGCAATTTGAATGGTCGTCCGACGATCCGCTTTTGGGTGGCCTGTCGGCGCTGGAACTGTCTGATGACGGGCGCAATGTAACCATTGTGTCCGATCAAGGCGCATGGTCACAGGGTCACATTGCCCGCGATGGGTTGGGGCAAATCATCAATGTCACGCTTGCGCCATTTGTCCCCTTAAAGGGCAAGGGGCCAGAACCGCTGGCCAAAAATCGTACTGATAGCGAAGGGTTGGCGATTGCCCCTGATGGCACAGCCTATATTTCCTTTGAAGGGGTTGCGCGCATTTTGCGCTATCGGCGTTTGGACGGTGTGGCCGAAAACCTGCCCAGCCCGCCCGAATTTGCCAAAATGCAGATCAATTCCGCGCTAGAGGCTTTGGCGATCGGTCCAGATGGTACGCTTTACACCATGCCAGAACGATCTGGAAATGAGACGCGTCCGTTTCCGATCTATCGGTTTGTGAATGGGGTTTGGGATAACCAACTGCAATTGCCCCGTGTGGCGGGGTATTTACCTGTGGGCGCGGATTTCGGGCCAGATGGCAAGTTGTATATCCTAGAGCGACAGTTTCACGGCCTGTCCGGATTTTCGTCTCGATTGGCGCGGTATCAGGTGGGCGCCGATGCTTTGGGCGCGGCGCAGATCTTGTTTGAAACACCCACAGGATTTCACGACAACCTAGAGGGTTTGTCGATTTGGCGCGACACGCAGGGTCATTTGCGCGCCACGATGGTGGCAGATGATAATTTCTTGCCCTTCTTGTCCACAGGGCTGGTGGAATATCAGCTGGCAGATTGACGCGGGTGCGGTGCTGGCCTATGGGTCGCAGTCCCCAAATGGGGCCAAGTGTCCGCAACCTTGCAAAAACGGAATATGAAAATGCAGAAATTACTTCCTGGCGTGATCGCCATGGGGGCCATCGTCGTGGCCTCAAATATCCTCGTGCAATATCCGATTGGAAATTGGCTGACATGGGGCGCGTTTACCTATCCATTCGCCTTTTTGGTGTCGGATCTGACCAATCGTTTTCACGGGCCTGTTGTGGCGCGCCGCGTGGTTTATTTTGGGCTGATGGTTGGCCTGATCTGCAGCTTTATCGGCACGCAAATCATGGGCGAATTTGGGCCATTGGTGACCTTGCGGATCGCCATCGGCTCGGCCACGGCGTTTTTGGTGGGTCAATTACTGGATGTTGCCATTTTTGACCGTTTGCGTGCCTCTGCGTGGTGGCGCGCGCCGTTTTGGTCAACTCTGTTTGGATCCACCGCCGATACGGCAATCTTTTTCACCATCGCCTTTTCAGCGGCCTTTGTTTGGATGGAACCCAGCAATGATGTGTCGTGGGCGCATGATCAAATCCCGCTTTTGGGTTTGGGGCCTGTTGTGCCGCTGTGGGTTTCGCTGGGTGTGGCCGATTTCTTGGTCAAAATGTTGATTGATTTATGTGCATTACTGCCGTTTCGACTGGCGATTGCAAAATATGCACAAAAGACGGTGTAAAAACTTTTGACAAACACAAAATCTGTGTCACCATATCCTTATCGGAAACATATCGAAAGGAGGTGACCCAGTGTCTAGAGTGATATTGGAGAGTGCGGTTGGGACAGTCATGGGGGGCGATTTCTAAGAGCAGCCTCTTAGAGAGACAGCTTATGATTGGGCAGGTCACCTAACCTTCCCATCTCCTTCGATCTCGGAAAGGGTCACCGCACACCGGTGACCCTTTCTCTTTTTCTGCGGCAGGGTTAGTCTTGGGTATGTTGCGGATCAATGACACCATCACAATCGCCGATTGGGAGTTGAGCGAAAGCTTTATGCGCGCCTCTGGGCCGGGCGGGCAGAATGTGAACAAAGTGTCTACCGCCGTCGAATTGCGGTTTGAGGCGGAACGATCCCCTGCCCTTGCCACCAGTGTCAAAACGCGGTTGAAAAAACTGGCGGGTCGGCGCTGGACCCTAGAGGGCGCTATCATCATCCAAGTCGATGAAACCCGCAGTCAAGCCCGCAACCGCGAAATCGCCCGCGAGCGCCTGACCGACTTGATCCGCACCGCCCTGATCGCCCCCAAGCGCCGCGTGGCGACCAAACCAACCTATGGCAGTCAACTGCGCCGCATGGCTGCGAAATCCGTGCGCGGCGAGGTCAAGGCCCTGCGCGGCAAGGTGGGGGATGAGGATTAGGGGGCTAGCCCCCTCGATGCCGAAGCATCTCACCCCCAGGATATTTGAAAAGAGAAGAAGCAAATTTTAGTCAAATTTGATGGGTCTGATGGCCCTAAACCACAACATCCATCGCCGTTTGATCGCCCACGCCAAAGACGCGTTTATAGCGCGCGATTTCATCCTTGGGGCCAAGAGCCTTGGTGGGGTTGTCGGACAGTTTGACCGTAGGGCGGCCATTGGCCGAGACGGCTTTGCACACCAGACTGAATGGGGCCAGCGCATCATCTGCGACCAACCCCCGAAAGTCATTGGTCAGCATTGTGCCCCAGCCAAAGGACACTTTGACCCGCCCATAGAATTGAGTGTGGA
>CAWUUC010000171.1:0-2582 GCA_963924905.1 uncultured Paracoccaceae bacterium | reverse complement strand
CCGCGCCGCCACCACCAAACGCGCCAGCGCATAGTGCCACATATCGCCCCAATGGACATCGCGCGATCCATCCGCAAGCGGGTCCGTCAGCACCGCGTAATCGGGATTTACCCCCCCAATGACCGTGGTGCGCGCCCGTGTCGAGGCGGCATAATCTGCAACCCCAAAGTGTAGGCTTTCATTGCGTTTTGACGCCGCGGCTATTGCGGAAACATTCTGCATCCCCAGCGCCGTTTCGATAATATGTTCAAACCCAATCCGCTTTTTATATCCCTTTGCGGCCTCTATTTGGGTGACCATCATATCGACCGCATAGACATCGGCCGCCGTCCCAACCTTGGGGATCATGATCAGATCCAATCGCTCGCCCGCCTGTTCCACGACGTCCACGACATCGCGGTACATATAATGGGTATCCAGCCCATTGATTCGAACGGACATCGTTTTCTTGCCCCAGTCCAACTCGTTCAGCGCCTTGATGATATTCTTTCTTGCTTGGGCCTTGTCATCGGGGGCCACGGCATCCTCTAGATCTAAAAAGATCACATCCGCATCAGATTTCGCTGCTTTTTCAAACATTTGGGGCGCGCTTCCCGGCACGGCCAATTCGCTGCGATTAAGGCGGGCGGGGGCTTGTTCGATGACGTGAAAGCTCATGACGGGGATCCTTTGGGTGCTGTGTTGCGATGGGCGCCAGAGTTGCGTTGAAATATTATTACCTGTCAAGGCAATTTTCTTTGCATTCTTTTCGTGCCAATCTAACTCCTAGATCGGACCACCTGCGCTGCGACTGGCGTAATAAACCGCGATGGCCTTGGTGCGATTGGTGACCCCTAGCTTTTCAAACAGGTTGCTTAGGTGAAATTTCACCGTGTTATCCGAGATTGCAAAATCGCGCGCCAACTCGCGGTTGGTCAGCCCTTTTGACAAGCCCTCAAGCAGCGCTTTTTCGCGCTTGGTCAACTGCATCATCGGGTCTGTCTGCAACTCGCGGATGTCTAGAAAGGGAAACACCATCTGACCTGCGGCAACGGCAAGGCAGGTGTCCAGCAGTTTGTCGGTGGGTGCATTTTGTCCGACAAACCCTGCCGCCCCCGCGATCATCGCAAGGCGGATCTGGTCGGGTTGGGCGGCATCGCCGTAGACCACGAGACGGGGTGCGTTCGGCTGGTCGCGCAACACTTCGATCAGTTTTTGACCGCCCAAAGCGGGCAAGGTCCAATCGATCACCCCAACCGCCACCCCAATCCGCATCACCGCCCCCAAAAACCCTTCCGCACTGGCAGCGGTCGTCACCAAAGAAAATCTTGGATCGCGGTCGAAAATTTCGGCCATGGCAGACAGGACCAGCGGATTGCTGTTGGCCAATGCGACGGTGATTGCTGTGCTGGGTCGTTGCATAGTGAGGCCTTGTGATGGAAACCCACCCATAATGGTGGCTCTTTCTTTGGTATACAGCCGTATTCAATCTATAAGGGTGGGATTTTTACCACCCTATTAGATACCTAAAAGCAGGAGTAATGCAGGTTGCGTTACAAATCCATTACATTCTTATCTGACCTCATAGATGTTTGTCCAAGGAATGATCCATGACCCTGTTTGCGCCCTTAACAATTCCAGAAACCTTGGCTGCGGGGCCAGGCCCAGGCAACACCGACGCACGTGTTTTGGCGGCCTTTGCCAATGCAGGTTTGGCCGACCATATGCAGGCCGATGTGCTGCGCGGTATGATCGAATGCAAACAAATGTTGCGCGCGGTGTTTGGCACCAAAAATATTTATACCTTTGGCGTGGCGGGCACGGGTTGGTCCGGGCTTGACTGTATGTTGAACGCGGTCTTGCCCGAAGATAAGGTCGTGGTTTTCGCCAATGGTACTTTTTCAGGCATTGACGCCCTAACTGTTCGTATGAAGGCCGCAACGCGCGAAGAACTGCGCGCAGACCCGATGAACCCCAATGCAGCCAGCGTAACGGTGGTCAACGTGCCGCATGGCCAATCGGTCACAGCCCCCGTGATCACTGCAGCCTTGGGGGCGCATCGTCCGAAATGGGCGATGATGGCCCATTGGGAAACAGGGTCGGGTCGCATCAATGATCTGCGCGCTTTTTCGGACGCTTGTCTGGAATATGGCGTGATGGGGATGATTGATGCCGTGTCGTCTTTGGGGATCGCAGATTTCTCGATTGACGATTATCCGGGTGTGGTCGCTTGGGCCTCTTGTCCACAAAAGGGGGTTTTGTGCCTGCCCCTAACCTATGCGCCGGTCAGTTTTTCGGATCGTTATATCGATTATATCAAGGTGACAGGCTGCCCATCCTATGTGCACCATCCCCTGCTAGAGGCGCGGCATTGGGGCATTTTGGACGGTAAGGATGTGGCCGCAGGCACCTATCACCGCACCCATTCGGGCTATGCCGTCGCAGCCTTTCACGAGGCTCTTCGGATCAATCTGCAACATGGCGCGGCCCAAAAGGCGGCTGATTATGCCTTTTATGAGGGGGCATTGCGGCAGGCGGTCATGGCAATGGGCTGTGATGTCACCTCCAATATGACCAGTCTTGTCGTTTTAAACCTGCCGCCA
>CAWUUC010000170.1:0-3655 GCA_963924905.1 uncultured Paracoccaceae bacterium | reverse complement strand
CTGCGCGATCGGGCCATGCGCCCAAAATCGGTGCGCGTGTTTTCGCGCGGGGGCGCAAGGCAGCCCAGCGGTCAACGACAGGCGCATCGGCCAAAATCGGCATTGCCGCTACGGCACGCTGATGCAGTTCGTGCAATTGATCGTCGGTTGAAATCGGGTCCAGCCATTTGGTTTCCGAGGTTGACCCAATGGCAACCCTGCCATCGATATGCGGCACAATATGCAAGCCATCTACAAAAATTTGTGGCAGGTCCTTGCCATCAAATTGCACGGAAATCGCCTGCCCTTTGACACCGTCGCCAATTTGGCGCTGCAAGTCATTTGACAGCGCCTGTAATCCTGCAATGCCCGTCGCCCAAATCACGGGGCCAATATCTGGGGCATCACCGACAATAATCTGCCCCCCTTGGGCCTGAATTGCGCCTGCCAAGGCCGTGCAGGCGAGACGCGGATTTAAGCGCGCACTTAGGCTGTCATGGATCATATACCCCGTTGGCGATGCGGGCGCCCATCCCGCGTTTGAGGATGGGATAACGGTCCAATGCGCGGCCCCTTGCCACAAGATCGCTGCGGTTTTGCTGCGCGCATGGGCCAGTTCAATTGCGGCCTGATCGGCAAGGGGTTGCAAGCGGCCCAAACGCGCATAGCCCGAGGGCAGGCCACTGGCTGCCTCAATCTCGGCCCACCAATCCCCTGCCATAAGCAAGCTTTCCAATTGGAACGCTTTTTTGGGGTTCCACGTTTCAGGGACGTGTGGGCACAAGGCACCGACCGTGCCGCCAGATGATCCCGCACCAATATGGCTTGCTTCAATCAGACGCACTTTTGCACCGCGCAAACACGCCATCCAAGCGATGGACAGGCCAAAAATACCGCCGCCCCGCACTGTCAAATCTGGTCTTGTCATTTCACCGTCGCGCGCTCAAGGTCCGCCTAAAGGCGGGCATAGAACAAATGGTCACGGACGAACAGGGCAGCAATTTAGAATGGTGCGAAGATGTCATTCCCGTTTCACGGCGGTTTGATGATCCATATTTTTCCCTAAACGATGGATTGGCGGAAACGCGCCATGTTTTCTTGGCGGGCAATCAGTTGCCTGCGCGGTTGCGGGCGGGGTTTCAGATTGCCGAATTGGGCTTTGGCACTGGGTTGAACTTGCTTGCGACCGTGATGATTTGCCCCCCCAATATTCCGATCCGTTTCACCAGTTTTGAGGCCTATCCGATGCAAACCCCAGACATCGCCCGCGCCTTGGGGCATTTCCCTGAATTGGGTGCTGTTTCTGATCCGTTTTTGGCGGCATGGGCGGCGGGAAAGCGGTCTTTTCAATTGGGTTCCATCACGGTTGAGGTGATTATCGGCGATGCCCGCGACACCCTGCCCAATTGGTCAGGTCGTGCGGATGCGTGGTTTTTGGATGGGTTTTCCCCCGCCAAAAACCCCGAGCTGTGGTCGCACGAGATCCTGCAAGCCGTCGCAGATCACACCGCGCCAGATGGCACATTTGCCACCTATACCGCCGCAGGCCATGTGCGTCGTGCCCTGCAAGACGCTGGTTTTGCCGTAAATCGGGTCAAAGGCCATGGCAAGAAACGTCATATGACGGTCGGGGTTTTGGAAAATGCGTGACAATCGCAAAGGCATTTTATTGATGGTTGCAGCTGTGGCCGCTTTTGCCACCCAAGACGGATTTTCGCGGCATTTGGCGGGCACTTATAACACCTTTATGATCATTATGATCCGCTATTGGGTTTTTGCCGCCTATGTAACCTTTCTGGCCTTGCGCCACCGTGACGGCTTGCGCGTGGCGATTCGGTCAACACGGATTGGCGCGCATTTTTGGCGATCAATTTTGTTGGTCGGCGAGATTTGCTTGATCGTTTACGGCTATACGCAGATTGGTCTGATCGAAAGCCATGCGGTTTTTGCTATTTGTCCCCTGCTAATCGTGGCCCTATCTGGCCCCGTCTTGGGCGAGCGTATGTCATGGCGGCGGTGGGCCGCGGTGGGGGCGGGTTTGATCGGCGTGCTGATCATATTGCGCCCCAGTTCGGGGGTCTTTGCCGTGGCCGCCTTATTGCCACTCAGCGCCGCGATCTTGTTTGCCACCTATTCCGTTCTGACTCGTCTGACCACGCGCAATGAGCCGACATTTCCAGCGTTTTTCTGGCCAGGTGTGATTGGCGCAGTTTTGATCACGCCGATTGGTCTTTATCATTGGCAAGCAATCACGCCCAGTGATTGGACCCTTTTGGCCATTTATGCTGGTATATCAGTTTTTTCGCATTGGCTTTTGTTGAAATGCTATGAGGTGGCCGAGGCATCTGCCGTGCAACCCTTTGCCTATTTGCAGATTGTCTTTGTCTCTATTATCGGCATCACCATTTATGGCGAAGTTTTGGAAACCCATATCGTTATCGGCGCGGGGTTGATTGTGATGGCGGGAATTTATGCATTGCTTCAGGAACGGAAAACGGCATGAAAACCGAACAAAACACGCGGCTGGGCATTTACTTGATGATTGCCACCACCGCTATTTTTGCGGTGCAAGACGGGATTTCACGCCATTTGGTGGCCAATTATAACGTCTATATGGTGGTGATGATCCGCTTTTGGTTCTCTGCCGCATTTGTGATTGCGATGGCAGCGCGCAGTGCGGGGGGATTGGGTGGTGCCATCCGCAGCAATCGGCCCTATCTACAAATTTTTCGTGGCATTTTGCTGGTGGCCGAGGTTTGCGTGATGGTTGTAGCCTTTGTCAAACTGGGTTTGATTGAAAGCCATGCTGTTTTTATCTGTTATCCATTGCTGGTCGCGGCCATGTCTGGGCCAATTTTGGGCGAGAAAGTCGGTTGGCGGCGTTGGGCGGCGATTGGGGTCGGGTTTGTGGGCGTGTTGATTATTTTACAGCCCGGCTATGCGGTCTTTTCCCCTTGGGCGCTATTGCCGTTGATATCAGCCTTTATGTTTGCCTTTTACAGCCTATTGACTCGATTGGTCGCCGAACAAGACAGCGCATCTGTCAGCTTTTTTTGGACGGGTGTCGCGGGGGCGGTGGCGATCACGCCCTTTGGCCTGACCCATTGGCAAACAATGCAACCCGCTGATTGGGGTTGGATGGCCACGCTTTGCGTCACAGCCATCATCGGTCATTGGCTGTTGATCCGCGCCTATGCCGTGGCAGAGGCATCTGCCATTCAGCCCTTTGCCTATTTACAATTGGTGTTTGTTTCGCTGTTGGGGCTGTTCTTGTTTGGCGAAACTTTGCGGAGCAATGTCATCTTGGGCGGGGCCTTGGTCGTCGCCGCAGGGATTTTTACCCTTTGGCGCCAAAGATTGCGGACCAAACCGCGTCAGGCGTAGTGGCAAGCCACCTGATGATCTTGACCCGCGAGGGCAGGAACCTCACTGGCGCAAAGCGCTGCGGCCTTGGGGCAACGGGTGCGAAACACACAGCCCGATGGCGGCGCCATAGGCGAGGGCAAATCCCCCCCCAAAGGCACAACGTCCTTGACTCGTTCACGGATCGGATCAGGCACAGGCACCGAGGAAAGCAAGGCTTGCGTATAGGGATGGCGTGGATTGGCGAACAAATCAGCGCCTTGCGCCACCTCCATCACGCGGCCCAGATAGAGCACCATCACCCTGTCTGAAA
>CAWUUC010000169.1:0-4812 GCA_963924905.1 uncultured Paracoccaceae bacterium | reverse complement strand
CGTTTGTCCGCAGTCCAGACAATATATCGGTCGAAATCTTGCAAAAAGGCACCGCCTTGCCGCTGGCAGAGCCTTGGGTGTCGATGGAAAATACGGGCCATTGGTAAATCCCGCAAAGCGGCGCTTTGCGGGAGATTTTTGGCAAGGTCTCCATCTGCCCCCCGATGGGGCAGATGATTACTCGTCGGTCCCGACGTTTGGCCGCAATTCCGAGACAAAGCGATCAAAATCATCCGCCGCTTGGAAGTTCTTGTAAACGCTGGCAAAACGCACATAGCCCACGGTGTCAATCCGCGCGAGGCTTTCCATCACAATCTCTCCAATGATCTTGGACGAGATATCCGTGTCGCCCAAACTTTCGAGGCGGCGCACGATGCCAGAAATCATCTGGTCAATGCGTTCAGGATCGACGGGGCGTTTTTGCATCGCAATGCGGATTGATCGTTCCAGTTTGCTGCGATCGAAATCTTCGCGTTTGCCCGATGATTTGACCACGATCAGATCGCGCAATTGCACACGTTCATAGGTGGTAAATCGTCCACCGCAGGCTGGGCAAAAGCGGCGACGGCGAATGGATACATGATCCTCGGCTGGGCGGCTGTCTTTGACTTGGGTATCGACGTTACCGCAGAATGGGCAGCGCATCGGCTCCCTCCTTGCTTGTTATTGTTGACTGCTTTTCCGATATTCTTCGGATTACCCGCAATAGATAGCGCAACTGCCCATGATTAGGCCAGAAAAGAATGTGACCTACATCATATAGGGCAAAAAGTGTTGCGAAGAGGACTCAGGGGGCGGGCTAGGGTCGAGCAGGTTTTGGCGCAGTCGCGCCTTAAGACATGATCAAACCACCATCTACGTTGATCGTTTGGCCTGTGATATAGGCCGCGTCTGGGCTGGCCAAAAACGCCACCAATCCCGCCACATCGCTGCCTTCGCCTGCACGCTTCATCGGAATGTTTTGCACCCAGCTTTCCATCAGCGCGCCGGGGGCGAAATCGCCCAGCATCTGCCCCCAGACGCGATCATTGTAATCCCACATATCGGTTTTGATAATTCCAGGGCAGATCGCATTGACGGTGATGCCATCCATCGCCACCTCTTTGGCAAGGCTTTGTGTCAGGCCCATAACCCCGAATTTTGAGGCTGCGTAATGCGGCGTATAGATAAACCCATCCCGCGCTTGACCAGATGCCGTGTTGATCAGACGTCCCCCCTTGCCCAAAGCGCGCATCTGACGAATGGCCTCTTGGCAGCACAAAAAAACGCCCTTTGTATTTACATCCATCGTCGCATCCCATTCCTGTTCGGTCAGATTTTCGACTTTTGCGATGGTTATGATGCCCGCATTTTGGATCGACACATCAAGGCGGCCAAAGGTGCGTGTAGCAAAGTCATAAAGGGCCTTGACCTGTTCTGCCTGAGAGACATCGCAGATAAAGCCTTTTGCCCTTGTCCCTGTCGCCGATAAGGCGCTGGCAGCCTCATGCACTTGGGCTTCGACGGAAGCGATGATCAGATCTGCGCCCTCTGCTGCAAAGCGCTGTGCCATCGCATAACCGATCCCCTTGTTGGCACCTGTAATCACCACGGTCTTGCCTGAAAAACGGGACATGAAATACTCCTATGTTATAAATATGCGTCCTAAATAAGCAGACGCTCGGCGGTAAATTTATCGGTCACCAATATATCAATCGCACCCGTGCGAAGGGCCCCTGTTATGGCGGATGTCTTTGAAATTCCCCCCGCCAAGGCCATGACGCGACCCGTTTTTGCAAGTTCGTCTAAGGTCATCCCGATCACCCGTTCGTCCATAGGTGTTTTGACGGGCTGCCCCTTTGCATCAAAAAAGCGCAAGCCGATATCGCCGACACCGCCCGCGTTGGTGACTTCGGCAATTTCATGCGAGGTAAAGACATTACCACTGCGCGACAACATACCCGAGGGTTCCATCGCCCCAATACCCACAATCGCCAGCGTGACTTTGCTAAACAGTTCCATCGTTTGACGCACATAAGTATCGCTCAACAGCACCAACTTGGCCTCGCGCGATTGTGCCACACCTGGGGCGGTCAGCAAATGCGCCTCGGCCCCTGTCAGCTTTGCCAGCCGTGTCGTCAATTGGTTGGCGTGGATTTGCACCGCAGGATCCCCCATGCCGCCCAATGTTTGAATGATTTGTTTTGCGGTGCCTGCTTTCATCGGGTGAATATTGTCGACCATCTTCAAGATCGTCTCTGACCAGCTGGACACACCAATCACTTCGCCAGGTTGCAGCGTCACCTCTAGGAAATGGGCGGCTGCCTCGCCAATGCGGGCCATGATCGCGCCGTCGCGATCTTCGGAACATTCCACAACAATCGCTTCGCTGATGCCATATTTTGCCCGCAGACCCGCTTCTAATTCGGCATAGGTGCCCGATGGGGCCACCACGGTCGTGCGGACCAAACCTTCGTCTTGGGCGCGCCGTAGCATCCGTGACACGGTCGCTTGTGACATCCGCAGGTGCTTGGCAATATCGGCCTGACGCAGATGTTCGACATGATACATCTGGGCGATGCGGGCGATCATTCTTAGTTCATTCAGGCGGGACATCGCGGAGACCTTCGCATTTGGGTGAATATATATTCACTATAGGCGAAGCGTTGTGCGTGCAATGGCCTCGCGCCAAACATGGCGGGCCGCGTCAATCTCAAGGCTGGATCGGTTCGGCTGCTGCGGCCTCCCATGCGCCGCCAAATCTGCCAAAGCGTCCAAATCCGCCCAAAAGCCCGTCGCCAAACCCGCCAAATGTGCCGCGCCGATCGCAGAGGCTTCGCTATTGCGGCAAGGCGTGACCGCATGGTTCAGAAAGTTGGCCACAATTTGCATCAAAAATGGATTCGCGCTGGGACCGCCATCGACAAAAATGCGCCCCATATCTGATCCTGCCAAGGCCATAATCTCATAAACATCGGCGACTTGATGGGCCATACTGTCCGCGGCGGCTTGCGCGATATGGGCGGGTTCTGATGTAAAGGATAAGCCCGAAATCAACCCGCGCGCATGGCTGTCCCAATGCGGCGCGCCAAGACCGACATGGGCGGGCACCAAACTGACGCCGCCCGCATCGTCAACCGTTTGGGCCAGATCCAACAAGGTGTCCACTCCCGACAGTCCCAGTATTTTTGCCGTCCACGGAAAAATTGCAGCGCTGACTAGGATATTCCCCTCAAGGGCAAAGGTGGCCTTGCCGTTCAAAGACCATGCGATTGTGGTTGTGATCCCCTTAGGGGGTAGGGTGAAATTCGGCACTGTCGTCATCACAGATGAGCCCGTGCCAAATGTAATTTTACCATCCCCGCTGGCAAAGGCCCCATGCCCAAACAATGCCGCGTGCGAATCGCCAATGGCCGAGGCGATGGCGATACCGTCGGGCAAGACACCAAGGCCTTGGGTCTGGCCAAAAATATGCGAAGAATCACAAACCTTTGGCAGGCAACTGATATCCACCCCAAATAACGCGCAAAGCCCAGGGTCCCATTGGCTCCTCTCAAGGTCGAACAATTGTGTGCGTGCCGCGTTGGATTGATCTGTCGCATGTACAATGCCGCCTGACAGTTTCCAAATCAACCAACTGTCCACCGTGCCAATACAAATGTCTTTTGATCCACCCGCATGATGCTGAACCAGCCATGTGGCCTTGGTGGGGGGGAACATAGGATCCAGCGGCAAGCCGGTCTTGGCAATAATCGCAGGTTCGTGCCCTGCTTGGCGCAAGGCATCGCATTGGGGCGCGGTGCGCCTGCATTGCCATGTCACAACAGGGCCAAGTGGTTGACCCGTTTTGCGATCCCAAATCAGGATGGATTCGCGTTGGTTTGAAATGCCGATCCCAAGGATTTCAACATCTGGCGCTTGGTCAAGACAGTTTGCAATCGCGGTGGTCGTGGCCGTCCAAATATCATCAGCGTCTTGCTGCACCCAGCCTGATTTTGGATGGGAGATCGGCACGGGCTGTGCGGCCGATGCAAGGATTTTGCCCGATTTATCGACAAGCACGACCTTAGAATTGGTGGTTCCCTCGTCGATGGCCAAGATCACCTTTTGTGTCACAGTTAGCCCTTTCGTTTGATCAGTTCGACCGCGCTTTTTGCGATACCTTCTACCGACATCCCAAATTCATCCAGCAGAAAATTCGCAGAACCCGTTGGGGCGAAAATACCAGGCACACCCAGTCGCTTCATCGGGACGGGACTGTGATCGACCACCACTTCGGCCACGGCGCTGCCCAATCCGCCAAAGATCGTATGTTCTTCGCAGGTCAAGATTGCACCCGTATCATGGGCCGCTGCAATTATCGCATCGGCGTCAATCGGGCGCACGGTGGCCATATTCAACACCCGCGCCGAAATACCCATACGGATCAGCACCAGTGCCGCACTCAGCGCGCGATGGGTCAATGTGCCATTGGCGATCAGCGTCACATCTGACCCATCGCGCAGCATATTGGCGCGACCCAATTCAAATAGGTGACCCTCTGGCAAAAGATCAGGCACACCCACGCGGCTAAGACGCAAGAAACAGCCACCTTGATGCGCTGCAGCCCATTTCACCGCTGCGATGGTTTCATGGCGATCGGCTGGGGCAATGACAGGCACATTGGGCAAGGCGCGGATCCACGCAAAATCTTCGATCGAGTGATGCGTTGCGCCCAACTCGCCATAGGCCATGCCAGAACTGATCCCAACCAGTTTTACATTGGCCTGCGAATAGGCAACATCAGCCTTTATCTGTTCCAGCGCGCGCCCCGTCAAAAAGGGGGCTGCGGCG
>CAWUUC010000168.1:0-3964 GCA_963924905.1 uncultured Paracoccaceae bacterium | reverse complement strand
GCATGATGGTGCCTTATTCAGACAATCCCGATCTGGATTTTGCGCGTGGAATGGTTCCACATCACGAAGGCGCGGTTGAGATGGCCAAAATCCAATTAGCACATGGAACCGACCCAGAGATGCGCAAACTGGCGCAAGAGGTGATCGCCGCCCAAGAGGTCGAGATCAGCTTTATGAAAGAATGGATCGCCCAGAACCAATAGACGTGCCGTAATAGGACTGGACGGCACCCAGAAAGTTTGATCCAACCACGGGGACAAGAACAGGCGTCCCCATGCAAAACACCTCGCGTCCTTTGATAGGCATTCTTTTGATGGTGGGGGCAATGGCATCCCTGCCCTTCATTGATATGTTTGCTAAAATCTTGGGTTCCCAAGGTTTGCCTATCGTGTTGATCGTCTGCGCGCGGGTGGGGTTCGGGGCGCTGATGACGGCACCTTTGGCATGGCGTGCAGTCGGCCCAACGATGTGGCGCAGGTCTAATCCGTGGTTTCACCTGCTGCGCGCCGCCTTGTTCAATATGGCGACATTCTGTTTCTTTTGGTCCCTGAAATATCTGCCATTGGCGGATGCCTTAGCAATTTTCTTTGTGCAACCTTTGGTGCTGACGGCCCTATCGGGGTGGTTTTTTGGCGAAAAGGTTGGTCTGCAGCGGTGGGCCGCGGTCATGGTTGGATTTGTAGGCGTTTTGATCATTGTGCGCCCTGGCTTGGCAGCGTTCAATTTGGGAACTGTATTTGCCCTTGGTTCGGGCTGTGCTTTGGCGTTGTATCTGGCTTTGTCGCGCAAAATCGCAGGCGAGCTGCCCGCCATTGTCACCACATTTCAAACCAGCGCGCTTTGTGCGTTGATTTTGATCGGTATTTTGCCGTTTATCTGGATAACCCCCACGGCCATGCAATGGGGAATGTTGGCGGCGATGGGGGTCTTTGGCACGCTGGGTCAGTTTTTGATGCTGCGGTCTTATGACTTTGCCGAGGCGTCCTTGCTCGCCCCATTTGCCTATACGGAAATTATCATGGCAACAGCCCTTGGATGGTTGGTTTTTGGGGATTTTCCCGATGCCTATACCATTGCGGGTGTGGCAATCTTGGTCGCTTCAGCGCTTTATATCGCACTGCATTCTGACACCACCTGACAGGCTGCGGCAATCCCGCCGCCATCATGAGGGATGTTCAGCGCGACCATGCCCGCCTGCATCACCGACAGCGCGCCCAAAACCATATGTGCATTAACATGACCCATATGGCCCACGCGCAAAAACCCGTGATAGGCTGGGTCATCGGCCGCCGCCATGCCCAGACCAATGCCCAAAGTCACGCCCGCATTCTGTTCGACCCATTGGCGCAACCGTGTGGCATGGGGCGCACCAAAGCGCGCCGCCGTCACCGCATGGGATCTGTGGGCGGGGTCGGCCACATTCAGGCCAATATCAGGGTTGCCTTGGCCCCAGACCTCAAAGGCGGCCCAAACCGAACGCGCCAAGTGGGCGTGACGCGCCCAGATCTGCGGCAAACCTTCTTCGGAAATCATATTCAGCGCCTCGCGCAAGGCAAACAGATGATGCGTCGGCACAGTGCCACACCAATACTGCCAAAACTCGGCTCCCGTGGTGCGCGGTGTCCAATCCCAATAGGGGGTTTTCAAATCTGTGCTACACGCCGCCGCGCGATCAGAAAACCAAACAAAACCCAGTCCTGGTGGTGTCATCAGACCCTTTTGGCTGGCCGTGACGGTGACATCGACCCCCCAATCGTCCATCCGGAAAATATCACACCCCATGGATGCAATGCAATCCACCGCCAAAAGGGCGGGATGGCCTGCCGCATCCATTGCCGCACGCAAGGCCGCAATATCCGTGCGGATACTCGAGGCCGTATCCACATGCGTGGTCAAAACAGCGCGAATTTCACCCGCCTTATCGGCGCGCAAGCGTGCCGTCACGCGGTCCATATCAACGGGCGTTGATTTGCCGAAATCCATCACCTCAACATCAACGCCCAAGGCGCGGGCAGACGCGGCCCAAGACAAGCCAAACTGCCCTGTCGCCAAAACCAACGCTTTATCGCCGCGTGAAAAGAGGTTTGTATTCGCGGCCTCCCATGCCGCATGGCCATTGCCGATATAGGCTGCGATATGCGCCGATGTTCCCGCCAAGGCGCGCAAATCGGCCCATAGGCTGGCCGAAAGATCGATCATCTCGCCCTCATAGATATTTGGGCTGGGGCGATGCATTGCAGACAAAACGCGGTCTGGCATCACCGAAGGTCCGGGGATCGCAAGATAGGGGCGGCCATTCGCAAGGGTCATGATACATCCTTTTTTGATATGGCTAGGCCCGCACACCTGCGCCGTCAATACCTTGCATCGCCCCCCTATGCAGATTAACTTTCCAATTAAAGGATATCACATGCGGATGATTTTTGAACTAACAGGGGTAGATCGACTGACCTTTTTGCAAGGGATGGTCAGCAACGATATGCGCCCATTAGGCGAGGGCGATGGGATCAAATGGACCGCGCTTTTGACGCCGCAGGGTAAATATCTTGCAGATTTCTTTGTGATCGCCTTGGGGGATCGTCTGCTTTTGGATATTGACGCGGGGCTGGGTGACAGCACTGTGAAGCGCTTGTTGATGTATCGATTGCGCGCCGATGTGCAAATCGCGCCCAGCGATCTGGTCGTGACATGCGGACTGGGGGATGCCCCCGCAACCGCCCTGCCCGATCCGCGACATCCAGCCATGGGCTGGCGACACTATGGGGCGGCAATCGCAACACCCGCCGTAGATTGGAATGCTATTCGCGTCGCCCATGTTATCCCCTATTCGGGCATCGAGTTGATCCCGAATGAGACTTATTTGTTAGAGGCAGGGTTTGAACGCTTGCACGGCGTCGACTTTCGCAAAGGCTGCTATGTTGGCCAAGAGGTGACAGCGCGCATGAAACATAAGACCGAATTGAAAAAGGGGCTGTCCCGCGTAGCGATGACGGGTGCCGCTCCCGTCGGCACGCCAATTCTGGCGGGTGAAAAGGTTGCAGGAACGCTGTTTAGCCAAAGCAATGGTTTCGCCATCGCCTATTTGCGGTTTGATTGGGCCCAAGACGCGATGTCGGCGGGCGATGCCCGCCTGACTTTGATCGATTAGCCGCGCTCGGAATATTCCATCAGTTCTGTATGGACGATGATGAACTCTTCGGGGCCGACGAATTGTGGAATCATGACACGAATGCCATTATCCAAAATCGCAGGTTTGAAACTGCCCGTGGCAGTTTGGCCTTTGGTAACTGGTTCGGTTTCAATCACCTGACAGCGCACTTTTTGTGGCAGCGTGACGTTTAAGGGTTCATCCCCAAAATAGTTGATTGTGGCCGTCATGCCATCTTGCAAAAAGGGACGACGATCGCCCAGCAGGTCCGCGTCAATTTCAACCTGCTCATAGGTCTCTGAATCCATGAACACCAAACGGCCATCGTTTTCATAAAGGAACTGTTGGTCTTTGTTTTCCAACTCAACACGCTCAACTTTATCTTCTGAACGAAAACGCTCGTTCAGTTTGCGACCGTCGCGCAAGTTTTTCAACTCAACTTGGGCAAAAGCGCCGCCTTTTCCGGGTTTAACATGGTTCACCTTGACCGAGGCCCATAGCCCCCCATCATGTTCAATGATGGTTCCAGGTTTGATTTCGTTTCCGTTGATCTTTGGCATTGTGGCAAAACCTTGACAAAAGGTTGAAGGAATATTGTCCAGCCCTATATATCGCTGATGGTGCCGCGGCAAGCAGACTAAATACAGTAGGTCCGATTTTGAGCCATGCATTTAGCGCATAGCAGATATGACAAAATGACTAGGACCGAATCGTCGCAAAACCGTTACAAGGCGTCAAGTCTAGGAAATACAAGAGTAGAAAAGGACGATGTGATGTTTGACTCGATTGACAGCACAGCCTTCAATTTCGAACAAG
>CAWUUC010000167.1:0-4109 GCA_963924905.1 uncultured Paracoccaceae bacterium | reverse complement strand
CGCGCAAATCCAAACTCAACCTCCAGCTTGGCGCGAAACTCCGGCGGCAATCCGCGTGCGCCGACATAAGAACCCGCCGCCTGATCCTCGATCCCTGCGTCACCACTGCCGCGTAGCGCCTCCATCGCATCGCCTTCGCCTTCAAGGCGGGCCTCAATCTGATCAAAGGGACCACCTGGCACGAATTGGGTCAGCGCAAAATTGATCACCATGATCCCGAACAATGTCGGGATCACCAAAATCAACCGCCGCAGGATATAGGCAAGCATTACTTCAGCACACCCGTTGATTTCAACTCATCTGCCTTGTCGGCATTGATCCACCAGAAATCCAAATAGCCCAAATCATAGGGGGGCAAGGTCGCAGGATGTTCATACTTGTCGTAATAGGCGACTGTATGCACATCTTTGAACCATTGTGGCACCCAGAATTGCAGGCTGCGCAGCACACGGTCTGTCGCGCGGGTGGCGATATCTAGATCAGCGCGGGTTTCGGCGGCCTCAATCCCGTCCAGCAGGGCGTCCACGGCAGGATTGGCCAGACCCATGCGGTTGCGGGTGGAATTATCGCGCGTCACCGAGGCATAGCCCTGCTTCATTTCCGCCCCCGGTTCATAGCTGTTGACAGGGTTGGCGGTGATCATATCGAAATCGAAATTGGGCGGGCTTGTGCGTTCTGAAAATTGCGCAGGGTCAATCGTATTCAAAACCGCGTCGACACCCAAGGCCCGCAGGTTTTCGACATAGGGCGAAATAATGCGTTCAAAGGCGGGGCTTGCATTCAAAAACTCGATGCTCAGGGCCTCGCTCTTGGCATTTTTGCGCATCCCGTCATCACCTGCGATCCAGCCCGCCTCATCCAAAAGCGCCGAGGCACGGCGCAGATTGCCGCGATCCAGATTGGCATCCACATTTGATAGGGGCGGTGTGATCGCATCCGCCGTTAAAATACTGGCATCCAACAAGCCTTGATCAATCAAAGGCTGCAAGATCGCCGCCTCTTCGGGGGTGGCGGGGCCTTTGGCCTCCATCGCGGTCAGCTGAAAGAATGACTGAACCCGCGCATAAAGCCCGTAAAACAACGTTTGATTGGACCATTCGAAATTGAACATCAATCCAATCGCCTCGCGCACACGCGGATCTTGGAACTTTTCACGCCGCAGGTTGAAGATAAAGGATTGTGTCGGCGCGATGGAACCGTTGGGCAACTCTACCTTTAGGGCCGCACCGCTATTTAGGTTGTCAAAGTCATAGGCCGTTGCCCATTGTTTAGACGAGGATTCGTTATGAAAGGTGAAGACGCCTGATTTGAACCCTTCAAACGCGGCGTTTGTGTCGCCAAAATATTCAACGCGGATCGTGTCAAAATTGCTGCGCCCGATCATTAAAGGATGATTTGAGCCCCAATAGTTGGGATTGCGTTTATAGATGATCTGCTGACCAGCCTTAAGACTGTCCAAAACATAGGGCGCCGTGCCCATCATCGGCGCAAGGCTGCTGTCTTCTAGATCGCGGTTATTGGCGATATAATCGGCCTTTGACACGACTGTAAAACCACCCGCCATGGCAGGCATATCACGCATCGCAATGCCTGGGGTAAAAGTGAACTTGACGCGCAGCGGGTCCAACGCCTCAACCGATTGGAATTTTTCATTGGCGACGGTGCGGAATTCGGCGATGCCCTTGTCGCGGAACAATTCATAACTGAACACAACATCATCAGCGGTCATCGGACTGCCATCCGAAAACTTTACATCGTCGCGCAAATTGAAAATCACCCATGATCGATCAGCGGGATATTCCATTGTGGTGCAAAGCAAACAATATCCCGCGCCGATTTCATCGGCTGTTCCCGTCAAGATCGATTCGTAAAACGCCGAAGATAAGGCCCCTGCCACACCTTTGACTGAATATGGGTTCATCGAATCAAATGTGCCAAGACTGGCGATGGCCATTTCGCCCCCCTTAGGTGCATCAGGATTGACATAGGCCAGATGCGCGACATCAGCGGCCAGATTCAGCGTACCAAAGGTTGAAATCCCATGTGCAACAATAGTCTCTTGGGCGCGGGCATGGCTCGCGCTCAGCGCGGCCGCAATGGCCAAGACCATCCCCCCCAGTCGAAATGTATCAAGGTTCAATGCTTGTGCTGTGCTGCGCATGGTCTTCTCCCTGAAAGAATGCTGAATTTTCTGAATCCTAATTCGGAACCACCGCGCGCCACAAGGCGCGATTGCGTGATCATAGGGTTAGATATGAAAAAGGCCGCCCCAAAGGGCGGCCAAATGTATAATTTTCGTCGAATCAGTTGGTTGTCGCCAAATATGCGATCAGATTTGCACGATCTTCTGCCTTTGGCAGACCAGCAAAGCTCATTTTGGTGCCGGGCATATAGTTTTTCGGGCTCGTCAAGAAACCGTCCAGCTTGTCCACCGACCAAGATTCAGATGCCACGGCCAAGATCGCCGCAGAATAACCAAAGCCCGCGCTTGCCGCCTTTTGACGGTCGACGACGCCGTTCAGATGTGGGCCAGTGCCGTCTGATCCGTCCAATTTATGACAGGCTTTACATTTGCCAAAGACTTTTTCGCCCGCTGCCGCATCAGCCGAGGCATAAAGCGTTGCAAAATCAGGTCCGTCTGCGACCTCTTCAACCACTTCGGATGCACCTGTGTCGATCGAATAAGCTTGTGCCACTTCGCCACCATGGCCTTCGGCCGCGCCGCCATAGATGCTATCCGCCGCCCAACCGCCAAATAGGAAAATCAACAACGCGCCGCAAACACCTGCGACAGCTTTGGTCAAAGTCATGGTATCGAACATTTAAGCGCCTTTCTTTTGGGACGCTGAGGCCTCAGCGCGACCGGAAACAAGTTTTGCGCTATCTACCCGCTTCCCCCATCCTCTTTCAAGGTGTACTAGCGCGACCAATCGCCCCAATCAGGGGTTTTTATGTCAAAGAGGAATGAAATGAGCGGAAAAATAGCATTCCAAGGCGAGTTGGGGGCCTATTCGCATCAAGCTTGCGTTCAATCCCGGCCAGATTTCACGCCAGTCCCCTGTGCCACATTTGAAGAGGTTGTTGAAATCACACAAACAGGCGGGGCAGATTTGGCGATGCTTGCGGTCGAAAACTCGACCTATGGGCGGGTGGCGGATGTCCATTCTTTATTGCCAAAAGCGGGCCTGCATATTGTGGATGAGGCCTTTGTGCGCGTGCACGTAAACCTGTTGGGGGTACGCGGCGCACAATTGGACCAGATCACCGAGGCCCATGGCCATGTGGTGATTCTGCCACAATGCGCGGGGTTTTTGCGCGCTCATAACATCAAGGGTAAAGTCAGCAGCGATAACGCCCGCGCCGCGCGCGAAGTCGCAGAACTCGGCGATCCCAGTCGCGCTGCCTTGGCCAGCACTTTGGCCGCGCAGATTTATGGACTGGATGTCCTAGCCCCCGAGATAGAGGATCACAAAAATAACACCACACGCTTTTTGGTGATGTCACGCGTTGCTGATTTGTCGCGCCGTTCAGACGATATGATCACAACCCTAACGTTTCGCGTTCGCAATATCCCCGCCGCCCTTTACAAGGCGATGGGCGGATTTGCCACCAATGGGGTCAATATGACCAAGCTTGAAAGTTATATGGTCGGCGGCACATTTACCGCGACCGAGTTTTATGCCGATATCGAAGGCCACCCCGAAGATGCGCCTGTGGCCCGCGCCCTAGAGGAACTGCGCTATTTCACCAGTCAGGTGAATATTTTGGGCGTTTACCCGACGGATCGCAAACGGGGATAATCATTCCCCGCGCGGGAAACGCTTGGTATCTTCTAGGATATTCAAATCCATATGGTTTCGCATATAGCGTTCTGATGCCGCGCGCAGGGGTTGATAATCCCATGGGTAATAGGCGCCGTTACGCAGCGCCTCATAGACCACCCAGCGGCGGGCCTGACTGGCGCGCACCTCGGCGTCATAGGCGCCCATATCCCATTTTTCCGCTGCAAGCGTTTGAAAATGGGCCAAAATCTCGGCTGCGCGCGGCTCACCCGCAAGGTTCAGTGTTTCTTCTGGATCAAGGTTCAAATCATAAAGCTGTTCAACATC
>CAWUUC010000166.1:0-3207 GCA_963924905.1 uncultured Paracoccaceae bacterium | reverse complement strand
GAGGCAACGGATCTGCGGATTGATTGCCTGCTTGCCCCCAGTGCCGTTACCCCTGCCTTGATCGAACAGATAGATTCCGCAGGCCCCTTTGGCGCATCCGCCCCCGCGCCGCGGTTCGCCTTTGCCGATATGGGCGTATCAGCGCGCCCGATGGGCGATGGACATCTGCGGATCAGTTTTGGCGATGGGATCGGCCCTAAACTAGAGGCGGTCCTCTTTGGCGCTTATCAAACCCCGATGGGGGATGCATTGGCCAATGGTGGGGGGCAACGCTTTCATCTGGCAGGGCGGGTAGAATTGAACAGTTGGGGTGGTCGCACCCGCGTGCAAATGCGCCTAGAAGATGCCGCCCACAGCTAAATCAAAAACCTGCAAAGATTTTGTATTTTTCCTCTTGCGGTCTTTCGCACAGCCAATTAGAGAAACCGCACGAACAGTGTGGCCCGTTCGTCTATCGGTTAGGACATCTGGTTTTCAACCAGGCAAGAGGGGTTCGACTCCCCTACGGGCTGCCACTTTTTCCTGAAAATCAAAATATACAAGTTTGACCAAGCGTTTTTTCATCGCATCTGTGCCAAAGAATTTTGGGGCTGACCCAAATCAGTCGATGTTAAAATTGGGCCGCGCTGGAACGATCCGCGAGAGGCGCCCCCCCTATCACCAGCAGCAAAAGCCACCATCGACCAAAAGATCGACGCCCGTGCAATAAGACGCGGCATCTGACAGCAAAAACACCGCAGGGCCGACCATTTCATTGACATCTGCCATGCGTTGCATCGGTGTTTGGCTTTCGAAATCCTTGGTTTGATGGATCATTTCAGCGCGCGTGTTCATCGGTGTCGCAGTATAGCCGGGCGAGATGGAATTGACCCGAATGCCGCGATCCACCCATTCCATCGCCATTGATTTCGACATATGGATCACCCCCGCTTTTGAGGCGTTGTAATGCACTTGGCTGAGGCCGCGATTGACAATCACCCCTGACATAGAGGCGATATTGACAATTGATCCTCCCTTACCATGGGCCAACATCGCGCGGGCTTCGGCCTGACACGACAGCCACACCCCCTTCATATTGATGTCCATCAGGGTTTGATATTGATCTTCCCCCATATCCTCGCAGGGATTGGCATTCGCGATTCCCGCTGCATTCAGCGCCAAACGTAAGGGGCCAAGGTCCGCCTCGGTCCGCGCAACGGCATCCGCCATCGCAGCGCCTGATGTCACGTCCGACGAGATTTGCAGCGATCTACGCCCTGATTTTGCAATGAATTCAGCCGTTTCGGCCAATCCATCATCCGTGCGGCGATCCACCAGCGCGACATCTGCCCCACATTGTGCAAGGCCCATCGCAATGCGCTGACCAATGCCGCTGCCCGCCCCCGTGACCAAGGCGGTGCGCCCTGTCAGATCGAACAATTGGGGCGCGTTGAGCGAGATTTTAGACATAAAGCGTTCCTTTTGAATGGTCTTTGCAGATCTTATAGGGTGGCCAGTTCCATGATCGAGATATCATTGGCTTCGACCTTTGATAATATGCCTGATTGTTTGCCTTGTGCCATCACCATAACACGGTTTGAGACACCCAAAACCTCTTCAAGATCAGAGCTGACGACGATCACAGCCACGCTTTGGGCGGCAAGGCCCACGATAATGTCATAGATTGAGGCGCGCGCGCCCACATCGATGCCACGTGTTGGCTCGTCCAGAACAACAACCTTGGGATTGCGCGCCAACCATTTGGCGATGACCACTTTTTGTTGATTTCCGCCCGACATCTCAGCCGCGCTTTGATGGCCTTGGCCTTTGACACCAAATTTTTCGATATTGCTCTTGGCAAAACTTGCGACTTTGCGGGCAGTAATCCAACCAGCGGGGGCCACCTGCTGCATATTGGCATAAGCGATATTGTCGGCAATGGAATGTTGCAGCACCAAACCTTGCTGCTTGCGATCTTCGGGGACCAGAACGATTCCATTTCCAATCGCGTCTTGGGGATTTCGGGGGGTGATGTCGCGCCCCCCCATCAAAATTTGTCCACTGGCAATCGGATCGATCCCTGCGATGGCCCGCACCAGTTCGGTGCGCCCTGCCCCAACCAGTCCAGCTATGCCAAAGATTTCGCCCTTTTGGACCGTAAAATTGATATCCGAAAAACTGCCCAGCGCAGATTTTAGATTTTTGACCTCTAGCACGGCTTCGGGCTGTGGGGTGGGCACGGCGGGGAACATCCGATCAAGGCTGCGCCCAACCATTGCCTCGACGATGGTGCGAACAGGCACATTGGCGCTGTCAAATTCCTGCACCTTTTCGCCATCGCGCATCACCACAATGCGATCTGCGATCCGTTTGATTTCCTCTAGTCGGTGCGAAATATAGATGACGCCTACGCCATCGGCCTTAAGCCGTTCGATCTGATCAAACAATTTGGTGGTTTCATCGCCCCCCAGCGCGGCGGTGGGTTCATCCAAAATCAACAGACGCGCGTTCAGTGTCAAGGCTTTGGCGATTTCGATCAATTGTTGGTTTGCCGTCGAAAGACCCGCCACAAGGCGGCGCGGCGAGATGTCCAACCCCAATCGTTGCAATCCCACATGGGCGCGTTCTTCCATCGCCATGCGGTCAATCATGCCCGCTTTGGTGGGATAGCGTCCCACAAAGATATTTTCTGCAATCGACAGATGCGGCAACAAAAGTAATTCTTGATGGATCATTCCAACGCCTGCATCCAAGGCCTCACGCGGGTTGGCGGGCGCATAGGCTGCGCCCTGCCAGATCATTTCCCCATAACTTGGGCGCACTGTCCCTGAAATCAAATTCGAAACAGTCGATTTGCCGGCCCCATTTTCCCCCAGCAAAGCAACCACTTCGCCCGCAAATACATCCAGATCAATTCCATGCAGAACTTGAATCGGTCCATAGGACTTTTTCATGTTCCGCAGGGACAAAATGGGCGTTTTGCGGTCGGATGTCATTGCAATGCCTTTGGTTTTAGGGGGCCGACAGTATAGATACTACGACACGATCAGGGATGCTTTTCCACGAACACAGCGGCGTTTTCACAGGTTGTCAAAACCGCATTCGGGATTTGGCGTGCAGGGACAGAGGCACCGTTTGCAACCGCGATGGCCGAGTTCACTGCCAAAACGCCCATAGCTTGCGTGCTTTGTGTTGCGGTCACGACAAAAGCCGTGTCGCAAGCCACCA
>CAWUUC010000165.1:0-4331 GCA_963924905.1 uncultured Paracoccaceae bacterium | reverse complement strand
GGGGCCATGAAAACAAGGGTAAAGCGCCCCTTTTCATTTTCATAACGCCGTGTCTCAACCAAACCCAGCAAAGCATAAAACGCGATGGATTTCTCCAAATCCAATACGCGCACCATCGTATGTAGATAGCGAATTGTCATAGTATCCCCCTTGTTGCGAACACCCTAACCCAAGCGTCGCCAAAGTCTAGGGGCAGCTTGGCCAATGCCCATAGGCGCCATCCCGACCACGAAAAAGGCCGCAATTCCAAAATGAAATTGCGGCACAATATTCAGAACGTGATGCCGTGCAATGACACACAGCGTGCATTAGCCCGATTACAGCAATCTGCGGTCGCGGGCGATCATCGCGGCTTGGGTGCGGTTTTTAGCCCCCAGTTTGCGGCACAGAGTTTTGACGTGCAATTTGATCGTCACTTCTTGCAGTTGCAGGTCTATCGCAATTTCTTTGTTAGATTTGCCAGCTGTCAATCCGATCAACACATCACGTTCACGCTTCGTGATGGCCGATTGCGCGTCGACCTCTTCTTTGTGCATAAAGCCAAAAGGTGCAAAAACCTCGCCCGAAGCCATGAATTTTATGGCTGAGACAATGGATTTTGCCGCCAAGGTTTTTGGAACAAAGCCCACCGCCCCCGCTTTGATCGCCTGCTCGGCCACGGTGCGATCGGCGGTTCCCGACAAAATCGCGACAGGTTTCGCCCCATTGGCCGCAATCATCTGGTTTAGACCCGACAACCCCTCCATCCCGGGCATCGTATAGTCCAAGATCACCAGATCAAATGCCCCTTCAGAATCGACGATCTGCAAAGCATCCGGTAGATTTGCCGCCGTACGGACCGTGATATCAGGCTCATTTTCCAAAAACGCGGCCAAAGTATCGCGTACGAGGTCATGGTCATCTGCCAAAAGAATTTTCATTTGCACTCACTTTCTGTCACTACACCACACGAAAGGCGATAGCGAAGCTGCCCCAGTAACTTCCCGAATAGGGATCGACTAAGCTTGCTGAAAAGATCAAGAAAAAAAGATCCATCCATATCCATTTAGCTCCATATCAGCCCATTAACCATCAGACCACCACTGTGATAGGATAGTTCATTGCCCTTAATGACGAAAGATTACTATACTTTAGTATATTTTACTAATCTTTTGCGATATCGCGTCACATAAAATTATATGCCATACGATAGTTCGGTATATGCGACTTTGCCGAAAAAGGATTTATGATGCAGCTTGAATTATACACTCGTAGAATATTTTTTGCAATTGCGATGATCACATTTGGAACAATTGCTCATGCCCAGCAGGGTGAGGTGATTTTGACCGTTTCGGGCAACACGACAAAAGACGGGCCAGAAATAAACGTAAGTTATGACTTGGCGATGCTGCAGGCTTTGCCCAAGACCAGCTTTACGACATCAACCATGTGGACGCAGGGCGCGCAGAGTTTCGACGGTGTCTTGCTGAAAGATCTTTTGGACCTGCACGGCATCACATCTGGCACGATTGCGGCCACTGCGATCAATGACTATGCCGTCGATATTCCGATCGAAGATGCTGTGATTGGCGGGCCGATCATTGCCTATGCGCTGAATGGCACGCCCATGTCGGTGCGCGACAAAGGCCCACTTTGGATCGTTTATCCCTATGATCAAAACACAGCTTATCAGTCAGAAGTGATTTTTTCGCGCAGCGTTTGGCAGCTTAATCGTATTTCTATCACACCATAATTCGGGCCGCCCTGCGGCTAGGGAACAATTTTGCTTGATCCGTTGCGCCTTTCCTCTGTGCGAACGCTGGCGCTTGCTGCGGCGGCGGGGCTGTTTTTGGCATTGACGTCGGGGATCGTGACCTTGGCAAATCAGGCCTTTCGCGAAATTGTAACGTTAAATATTGCAAAATCTGACAATTTACAGTGGACACTCGCCCAAACAGAGGTCGAATTTCTAAGTTTTTACAATGAGTTGGTGCGCGTTGATGCAGGTGAAGTGTCACAACTGCCCGAACTGCGGCGCTGGTTTGATATTTTCTATAGTCGGATCAACACCCTTCAAACCAGCCGTGTTTACGGCCAATTGACCGAACGCGAAAGATTGGTGCCAGCTTTTCAAAATATGCGCCAATTCTTAGATGAGACGGCTATTTTGATCGATGGAATGGACGCAGATTTGCTGATAGCCGTTCCTGAGATCGCCCAAAAAGCGGCGCGATTGCGCCCAGAACTGCGGTCAGTGTCGCTGGAAGGCATTCGCGTCTTCTCGCAAATATCTGACAACCGCCGCGAGATGGTTGCAGATACGATGGTGCGGATCGCCAGTTTGACGGCGGGTTTGATCGTCTTGCTGCTGGTGGGTGTGTTTTGGCTGTCGCGTCTTTATCGGTTTGGGCGGATGCAAACACTGGAAACACAACAAACCCGTGACCGCTTGCAAGCGATGTTAAAAACATCCTTGGATGCCGTTTTGGTGGTGGACCGCGACGGCAAGTTCGTAGAATTCAGCGGGTCGGCCAGCGAAATTTTTGGCTATTCAGCGGATGAGGCGGTTGGTCAGGACATGACCAAGTTGATCTTTCCACCCCATTTGATTGATGCCCATAATCGGGGGATGCACCATCACCTAGAGACGGGCGAAGAAAAGCTGATTGGTGCAGGGCGCGTGCAGGTAGAAGCGCGGCGCAAAACGGGTGAGACATTTCCCGTCGAATTGTCCATTGCAAAAACCATGTCGCCCCAAGGCGAAATTTTTGTCAGCTATTTGCGCGATATTTCTGATCGTCGCGAGGCAGAGGAAAAGCTGCTCAAGGCGCGCGACGAAGCCTTGGCAGGAGAGCGGACCAAATCGCGGTTTATCGCGGTGATGAGCCATGAAATGCGAACCCCCCTTAATGGTCTTTTGGGTTCATTAGAGCTGCTGAAAACCACCCCGCTGAACACCAAACAGGCACAACTTGCTGAGATGATGCAAAACTCGGGCTATCTTTTGCTGCATCACGTCAATGATGTTTTGGATATTTCAAAACTGGAAAGCGGTAAAATTGGATCTGACATCAGCGATTTGAATCTGGACGCCCTGATTGACGAGGTCTTGGAAAGCCAATCCGCCCTTGCCAAAAACAAGGGGCTGGATTTGCACTATGCGCGCGGTGAAACCGACATTGGAACGTTGACAACATCAGCCATTGGTTTGCGCCAAATTTTGCTGAATTTGGTCAATAACGCGATCAAATTCACCGAAAAAGGCGACGTGCAAGTCGAGGCTTCTGTTCAAAAATCAACCCAGAAACTGCGTATTTGGGTGCGCGATACAGGGCCAGGCATCAATCCAGATAATCACGCCCGCGTGTTCGAAGATTTTGTCACCCTAGACAGCAGTTTTGGCCGCAAAGCCGATGGAACCGGTTTGGGTCTGGGGATCGCGCGTCGATTGGTTCAGGCTTTGGACGGGGCAATTGGGATCGAAAACCACCCCAAGGGGGGCGCCCATTTTTGGGTCGAAATCCCCTATTTACCTGCCAAGAAAACGATGGGTGGCAAAAAGAAAGTGCGCGCCAAGCCCGCCATCGCACCGCCGCTGACGCCCAAGGATGTCTTGGTGGTCGAAGACAATCAGATCAACCGATTTGTTTTGCGCGAAATGCTGCAAGCCGATGGACATAGGGTCACCGAGGCCCATGATGGCCTTGCGGGCCTGGACGTTGCGGCACAGCGAAAGTTTGATGCGATTTTTATGGATATTTCGATGCCCCGTCTTGATGGTATCGCCGCCACAGTGCGTCTGCGCGCCAGTGGGGGGCCAAGTGCGAATGTACCGATCATTGCGCTGACAGCCCATGCTTTGCCAGCAGATCGTGAATTGTTTTTGGCATCTGGTATGAACGCTGTGCTAACAAAGCCGATAGATCAAAAGCGCATCGCAAAAGTGCTGCAAGAAACGGCAATTGCGGTTAAAGGGGCAAAAAAGGTGAAACAGCAAAAAGCGACGGCGCAGATTTTGAATGGGGCGATGGATGAATTGATCGAAATCTTGGGGCCGAAAAAGGTGCAGGATTTGTCAGATCGCTTTTTACAAGAGGGTGAGGCGCATCTGCGGCGCATTGCTGCCTTGTTTGACGCTGCTGATTACGCTGCAGCACAGGCCGTCGTCCACAGTTTTGCTGGATCGTCTGCCACCTTTGGCGCAGCAGGGATGCAAGGATTGCTGGCGGGGATGGAAAGCGATTTAAAATTGGGCCGCCATGAAAGTGCGCGGGCGGCCCTGCCAAGATTGGGCTTTATCTGGTCCGCGACAAAGGTCGAAATCAGCGCGCGTGTTCCTAGCTAAGCCAAGA
>CAWUUC010000164.1:0-5792 GCA_963924905.1 uncultured Paracoccaceae bacterium | reverse complement strand
TTTTGGATGGGGTCTATAACGCGTTTAAGGATGCCGATGGGTTGCAAGCTGAATGTGATCAGGGCCGCGATATGGGGTTTGATGGCAAAACACTGATCCATCCTGCCCAATTAGACATTGCCAACCGCGCCTTTGCCCCGTCTGACGCTGAAATCACATTGGCCCAGCGTCAAATGACAGCCTTTGAGGCTGCGGTTGCCGCCGGCCAAGGTGTCGCGGTTTTAGATGGTAAAATTGTTGAAAATCTGCATATCGTCACCGCCAAGGCGTTGTTGGCAAAAGCCAAAGCGATAGCAGAATTGGAGAGGTCATGACCCTACTTATACTTGGCGTATTACTTTGGTCGGGGGCGCATTTGCTAAAGCGGGTGCTGCCTCATTTGCACGCGCAACTTGGCAAGGCCTCTAAACCCGTTGTGGCGCTCAGCTCTGTTTTGGCGCTGGTTTTGATGGTTGTTGGATATCGCGCCGCCGAAGGGGCTGTGTTTTGGGGCCGCAGCAGCGCCTTGGTGGGCATCAACAATTTGCTGATGATCGTCGCGTTTTATGTTTATGCTGTGGGGGGGCCAAAGGGGCCACGCATCTGGTTGGGAACAAAATTGCGCCATCCGCAATTGGTGGGTTTTTCCATCTGGGCTGTGGCACATTTGCTGGTCAATGGGGATGTTCCGTCCTTTGTCTTGTTTGGGGGGCTTTTGGCATGGGCGGTCACATCGATTGCTTTGATCAACGCTCAAGACGGGCCTTGGACGCCACCGGCGCGTGCGCCGATGAAGAAAGAAGTGATCTATATTGTTGCGGCCATTGTTGCCACCCTGGTGGTGATGGGTATTCACGCCTGGCTGGGCGTTCAGCCTTGGGGATGATAAATGGCTGTTTTATATAGATTTCTGACGGGTGACGATACATCAGAGTTTTGTCACAAGGTCAGTCTGGCACTGTCCAAGGGCTGGCATCTGCATGGTGGCCCGACCTATGCCTATGACGCAAACGCGCAGGCCATGCGCTGCGGGCAGGCCGTAATCAAGGAAATCGCGGGCGATTACGCCCCCGATCTGAAACTGGGGCAGCAATGAAAACCAACGCAGGACGGTTCTTTGAAGATTATCAGATCAATCAGGTGATTGAACACGCCGTCCCGCGCAGTTTGGGGGGGGGCGAGCGCGCACTTTATCACGCGCTTTATCCTGCCCGCCATGCGGTGCATTCCAGTGACAGTTTTGCGATAGCCTGCGGTTTGCCCGCAAGCCCGTTGGATGACCTGATCGCCTTTCATACGGTGTTTGGCAAAACTGTGCCTGATATCAGCCTCAATGCGGTTGCAAATTTGGGCTATGCGATGGGGCGCTGGCATTTGCCGGTCTATTCAGCTGATACCTTGTGCGCCCAAAGCACGGTCATTGGGTTAAAAGAAAACTCGAACGGTCAATCGGGTGTTGTCTATGTTCGCACCGAAGGGCGCAATCAGCGCGGTGATTTGGTTTTAGATTTTGTGCGCTGGGTTATGGTGCGCAAGGCCGATTTATCGCGCAGTCTGCCCGCCCCTATTGTGCCAGATTTGGCAAAATTCGTGGCGGCGGCTGATTTGATTGTGCCCAAGGGTCTGACTTTCTCCAATTACAACTTCACCCTTGCGGGTGAGCCACATCGCACCCGCGATTATCAAATTGGCGAGGTGATCGACCATGTTGACGGCGTCACCATCGAAGAGGCTGAACATATGCTGGCCACGCGCCTGTGGCAAAATACGGCCAAAGTGCATTTTGACGCCACCCAACGCCCTGATGGGCGCAGGCTGATCTATGGCGGTCATGTGATTTCATTGGCGCGGGCCTTGTCGTTTAATGGACTGGCCAATGCACAAATGATGGTCGCGCTGAATGCGGGCGCCCATGCCAACCCCTGTTTTGCAGGCGATACAGTGCGGGCTTGGTCTGAGGTCTTGGATATCGCCCCCACCAATGCCCCCCATGTAGGCGGATCCGTCTGCGATTGGTCGCCACCAAGGGCGGCGCGGCGGGACAATTGCGCGGTGCAGATGGGAAATATCTGCCCGATGTATTGTTGGATCTGGATTATTGGGCCCTTATGCCGACATAGCGCGCGCCAATCGCGCCCATTCTTTGGCGGCCCCCGCAGGGCCAAGACGCAGCCACGTTTTGCTATAGGGAAAGATACGCGACCAAATCTGGTGGCGGGCCAATTTATCTTGGGCCGCCGCGGCATCTGCTGTGTCATATAGGCGAAATAAATCGGTTCCGCCCAAAACCTGCCATCCCGACCGCCGCGCCAGCTCATCCATCCGCGCGCCGTCTTGGGCGAGGCGGCGGCGGGTTGCATCGGCCCAAGCCCGATCTTGATAGGCATGAGTTGCGATCTGCAAGGCAGGGCCCGCCACAGGCCAAGGCCCGGCCATCGCGCGCAAGGTCGAAACCGTCTGATCATCACCAAAGACCAAACCGAGACGCATCCCCGCCAAGCCCCAAAATTTGCCAAAGGATCGCAACACGATCAGCCCCATTTGCCCCGCAAAGGGCAGGGCCGAGAGTTGGGGCGCAATATCGCCAAAACTTTCATCGACCACCAAACGCCCGACTTTGGGCAAAATCAACATCAGTTCTTTGGGATCATAGGTCCGCCCATCGGGGTTATTGGGATTGACCACCACCGCCAGATCCGCGCCCGCAAGGGCGGCAAGGTCAGCCACTTCATCGACCTGCCAGCCTGTGGCACGTAAGGCGGCTGCGTGTTCGTTATAGGTCGGTGTCAAAACACGCGCCTGACCACGCCCCAAATGCGGGATCATCTGAATGGCTGCTTGCGCGCCTGCACAGATCATCATGGGGGCGGCGCAGTGATAATGTGCGCTTGCCGCCCTTTGCAGGGCTTGCATATCTGACTGCGTGGGCAGGCGCTGCCATAAGATTGGCTCGATTGTCGGGATCGGATAGGGAATGCGATTGATTCCCGTGGACAGATCGATCCAATCTGCCCCCCCATAATGGTCAATAGCCCAATCCATATTGCCGCCATGATCGCGCATGAAATCCCCCTTGGCCCTTGCTAAAGCAGGACTGCTCCCGCAGCAAGTAAGAGCCCCATCAAGATCATAGCCCGCAGATACAGCGACAACCCGCGCGACAAATCCGATGGCGTGGGATCGGGGGCATCGGCGTTTAACCACGGCTCTTGGGCGATATGGTCATGATATATGCGGGGACCAGAAAGGCGGATGTTCAGTGCCCCTGCAAAGGCGGCCTCGGGCCAGCCCGCATTCGGCGAGCGATGCGCCGATGCATCTTGCCACATGACGCGCAAGGCACGCCGGGGTGCAGTCGATGCCAGCGCAAATAATATCCCCGTCAGGCGCGAGGCGGGCAGATTGACCCAATCATCTGTGCGCGCTGAAAACCAACCGAAATCTTGAAAACGGTCTGTTTTATGGCCAATCATACTGTCTAAGGTATTGATTGCCTTATACGCCGCAATTCCAGGAAGGCCCAGCAACGCCCCCCAAAACAACGGCGCGATAATCCCATCAGATGAATTTTCAGCCAAACTTTCTAAACTGGCGCGGGCCAGGCCAGCCTTGTCCAATTGGCTGGGATCGCGCCCCACGATCATCGACACGGCGTAGCGGGCGGCGGGCAGATCATCGGCGCTGAGCGGCAGATCAACCGCCCGCACATGGGTATACATGGAGCGTGCTGCGACCAGGGGCCATGCCAAAATGCCCGCAATCAATGTGCCGACCCAGCCTTGGGGCAACAAGCCCCACAAAATCGCAGCAGGCAGAGTGGCGGAAAAAACCGTGATGCCAAAGGCCAAGACACCGCGCAATCTTCTATGTGTTCCAACCAAATTCAGCCCGTGATCTAATCGTGTGATCAACGCACCTAACCATGTCACAGGATGACCGATACGGCGATAGATCGCATCTGGCCACCCAAAGGCGGCATCAATCAAAAGGGCAATTAACATCGCGGTCATATCTGGCCTTTATGGGTAAAAATCAGGGGGGCGGTCAGACCAGCGGCGCGTAGGGCTGATGTGCCATTTTCTGGAATTTGCCCCCGCGCAAAAATCAAACCCCGCGCCGTGCCCGTATGGGCGGTGACCACGCCCAAGGCACCCAGACGTTGGGCCAGCGCCTCGGTAGGATCATTTTTGGGTCCGCGCTGGATTAAATTGCGCTGGGCTGACATTGACGACAATTGTGCAAATTCGGCCAATGTGGTGGCCGCTTTCCAGCGTGGGATAAGATCCGAAATATCGGCAAAGTTCAAATCCTCTGGATCTGTTCGCTGAATTTTGCCAAAAAAACCACCCAAAATGTCAAAGCTGGGCAAGGGGGGCATCAGATCCAATACCTCGCCCTCGCGTGAGGCCCAAAGCAAACGCGCGGCTTGATCCATCATCAAAGGGTCAGACGCACCTTCCGCCCGCAAACAGGCGCGGGCCAAGACTTGGGCATCGCCTTGCCATCCTGACAGGTGCGCCAGCGCTACCAATGTCGCGGTCGAACTGCCCGCGCCCGCGCCAATCGGCATATCGGCAGCTAAGGTGATACGTCCCCGCAGGCCCATGCCCAAATCAGCCAAGAACCGTCTGGCGCGATGTGGTGAAATCTGCCCGGGGGGATGTATGTGCAACCCCAAAGCGGGGTGTCGGGTTGCGGTCACGCGCAACGGCGGACATGGCAGGCTGATCAGCGCCAAACGCTGGCCCAAACGCCCTTGGATCAATTCGCCAAAATGGCCAGATACAGCCGCAATCTGTCCCATCATCTGGTCCAATTGACCCAAGATATGGCAAATTGTCCGTCCCCCAGCACCAAAATTTTGGTCAATGACAGAGGCGCGATTTGAAACGCCAACCCTGCATCCATCCGCCCCAAGGCCATTCCCAAAGCTGCCCGAATAATGCCCGCATGAACCACCAAGGCAATCCGCCCAGAATGGCCCAAAAGGGCAGGGGTCGCGCGGGCGCAAAGATCATCAAAACTTTCGCCATTGGGCGGGCGATGGGCGGCGATTTGGGCGGTTGTCAGGGCCCCCAGATCAGGTAGGTCGCGGAACGCAATGCCCTCCCATGCCCCAAAATTTTGCTCCCACAGACGGGAATCGGTTTTGCCTGTCATATTTGGCAAAAGAGCGCGGGCGGTTTGCTGACATCTCTTTGCAGGGCTGATGATCAGCCGATCCACCCCCCCAAGCCGCGCCCGCAAACGGTCCATCGCCTCTGTGTCGGAAAAATCGGCATCGACATCCCGCTGACCTGCCATGCATCCGCCATCCACGCTGGGCGCATGGCGGATCAAATGCAATTCTGTCGGGGCAGCTTGTGTCACGGTCGGATTCTCACTTTCGTCTTGGCCCTATATCTGCTTTGTTCGGGCAGGGTCGGCAAGGGGTTATTGGGTCATGATTATTTTGGTCACAGGGGGCGCAAGGTCGGGCAAAAGCATGATTGCCGAGGCGCGCTGTTTGGCCTTTGCGCCCAGGGCCGCCTATATTGCGACCGCCCAAGGCTATGGGCCAAATGGCGGTTTTGATGCCGAAATGACCGCGCGCATTGCCGCCCACCGCGCGCGGAGGGGTGCAGAATGGACCACTTTTGCAGCCCCCGTGGATTTAACCGCGACCTTGGCGCGTGCCACAGGTCAGCCGCGCTTGGTCGATTGTTTAACCCTATGGTTGACCAATTTGATGCTGGCAGATCATGATATCCTTGCCGCCACCGATCATCTGATCGCTGAATTAACCAAAAGCGTCGATCCCACGATTTTGGTCA
>CAWUUC010000163.1:0-4183 GCA_963924905.1 uncultured Paracoccaceae bacterium | reverse complement strand
GGCCATCTATACAATTGGCACGACACGAGCGATTTGCGCGTGCTCGATCCGCCTTATGTCTCTGCGGTTGATAGTGGCAATCTGGCAGGGCACTTGATCGCTGTGGCGCAGGCCTGCGAGGCTTGGGCGCGTCAGCCCACCAATACCCCCCAAGGGCTGCAAGATGCACGCGTATTGGCACAAGAGGCCCTGCTGCAAGACCCATTTCCGACCCTGTCTGCCATTTTGGTGCAGATAGCACAGGGCGCAACTGATGTCTTGATTGATCAAGCGCAAATCATGGCTGCGACACTGCCAGACGGATCTGATGTGGCCTTTTGGACCCTTGCGATGACTGCCTGCCATCGCCAGAAAATTGCACCCGCGACGCAGCTGCACCGTCTGGCTGGGATGGCGCGCGACTTTGCAATGTCCATGGATTTCCGCTTTTTAATGCATCCAGAAAAGAAATTGCTGTCCATCGGCTTTACGGTATCAACCAATATGCTGGATGCCAATTGCTATGATCTGCTGGCATCCGAGGCGCGGCTGGCTTCGTTGTTTGCGATCGCCAAGGGTGATGTCGAAACAAGACATTGGTTTCGATTGGGCCGTGCTGCAACCCCCATCGGGGCAGGATCGGCGTTGATTTCTTGGTCGGGCAGTATGTTTGAATATCTTATGCCTGCTTTGGTCATGCACGCCCCCGAAGGATCGGTGCTGGCGCAAACAAACAGTCGCGTGGTGCAGCGCCAACGTAGTTATGCAGCCGCTTTGGGACTGCCTTGGGGAATTTCCGAATCAGCTTTTAATGCGCGTGATTTAGAAATGACATATCAATACTCTAACTTCGGCGTGCCAGGTCTGGGGCTAAAGCGCGGCTTGGCCGAAGATCGGGTAATTGCCCCCTATGCAACAGCCCTTGGTGCCATGGTCGATCCACAAGCAGCGGTGCAAAACTTTGCTGCGATTGCCAAATTGGGGGCGCAAGGCCGCTATGGGTTTTATGAGGCGGTGGATTTCACCGCCACCCGTCTGCCCGAAGGCGGCGGCTGCGCCATTGTCCGCAGTTGGATGGCCCATCATCAGGGCATGACACTCGCCGCCCTTGCCAATGTGCTCCACGACGGATTGCTGCGGGCGCGCTTTCACGCCGAACCGATCATCCAGTCGGTAAGTTTGCTGTTGCAAGAACGGGTGCCGCGCGATGCACCTATCGCGCCGCCCCGCGCCGCCAATGTCCAAATCTCACCGGTCGAGCAAAGCAGTTTGGCGGGATTGCGCCGCTTTGATCGTCCCGCCGAGGCCTGGCCCAGCGCCCATCTTTTGTCAAACGGACGCTATAGCGTGACGCTGACACCGACCGGATCTGGTTTCAGTCGCTGGGGGGATTTAGCAATAACCCGCTGGCGCGCGGACCCGACCCATGCGGGCTATGGGTCGTACCTTTATTTTCGGGATGTCAAATCCGGCGATACTTGGGCCTCTGCCGTGCAGCCCTTGGGCCGCAATGAAAACCACAAAGCGGTGTTCTGTGACCACAGTGCGGTTTTCACACATCAGGCGCCCCAGTTGATCACGCAAACTGAAGTGGTCGTGTCGGGCGAAGATGATGCCGAAGCCCGCCAAGTGACCGTGACCAATACTGGGCGCTCTGTGCGCGAGATAGAGATCACCTCTTACGCCGAACTGGTGCTGGCAACGGCCGCCTCTGATCTTGCCCACCCAGCCTTTTCTAAATTGTTCGTGATCACCGACTTCCTGCCAGAACTGGGCGTTCTGATTGCCACACGTCGTCGCCGTGCACCCGCCGACCCCGAGGTATGGGCTGCCCATATCGCCGTGGTTGAAGGCGAGGAATCGGCCCCAATGCAATACGAAACCGATCGAGCGCGGTTTATTGGCCGTGGGTTTGATTTAAGCAGTGCCGCTTTGGCAAAAGCGCCGCTGACGGGCACCATAGGCACCGTTTTGGACCCAATCTTTAGCCTGCGTCGCACGGTTCGCATTCCTGCAGGCGGGCGGGCAAGAGTGACGTTCTGGACCATGGTTGCCCCAACCTCTGATATGTTGCTTGATATGGTCGACCGCCACCGCGACACCTCTGCCTTTACGCGGGCGGCGACGTTATCTTGGACCCAAAGTCAGGTTCAGTTGCGCCATCATGGCGTGGCCGCAATCGATGCCTCCGATTTTCAGCGTTTGGCGGGAATATTAATCCGAAACGACCCGCGCTTGCGTGCCAGTTCTGCGCGTATTGTCGCCGATGATGGGCCGCAATCGCTGCTTTGGAGTTTGGGGGTTTCGGGCGATCTACCGATCGTGGTGTTCATTTTGTCGGATGTCGATGACTTGATCGGCTTACGCCAGATTCTGGCAGCCCAAGCCTATTGGCGTATCAGACAGCTTTCGGTGGATCTGGTGATCTTGAATGATCGTGCCTCTTCTTATGTTCAAGACTTGCAAAGTGCCATCGAAGGGGCCGTCCGCGCGGTGCAGGCACGGCCTATCCCACCGCAGCACTTAAATACACAAGGGGCAATCCATACGCTTCGCAGCGATCTGATGCCGCCTGAGGTGCGGGCGATGTTGGTCGCAGCGGCAGATGTGATCCTAAACGCCAGTCGTGGAAATCTGGGCCAACAGTTGGACGCACTTGCTGTTTCAAGGCCGCAGCTTGTCAAGCCGGTGCTGCGACTTCCCCCGCAACCCATGCGCCAAACCGCCGTTACGCCGCTGGAATACTTCAACGGCCTTGGTGGTTTTGCGCGGGACGGGCGCGAATATGTCACTGTGCTGCAAAACGGTCAGACCACGCCTGCGCCTTGGATTAATGTCATCGCCAATCCCAGCTTTGGCTTTGGTGTATCCGCCGAAGGGTCAGGCGCGACATGGTCGGAAAACAGCCGCGAGAATCAGCTGACACCTTGGTCGAACGATCCCGTCACCGACCCAGCAGGCGAGGCGTTCTATCTGCACGACATGGACACGCATCAGATATGGACACCAACGGCTTTGCCTGTCCGAACCCAAGGGCAATATCTGTGTCGACATGGCTTTGGCTATTCGGTTTTCGAACATACATCTTCCGATATAGCCGCTGAAATGCTGCAATTTGTGGCATTGGATGCGCCAGTGAAAGTGACACGTTTGCGGCTGAGCAATCTGTCAGACCGCCCAAGGCGGCTGTCGGTAACAGGTTATGTAGAATGGGTTCTTGGCACGTCTCGTGGGTCAACAGCGGGCAAAGTCATTGCGAAAATTGACGGCGAAACTGGGGCTGTTTTGGCACAGAATCCGCGCGCTGTGGCCTTTGCGGGGCGTGTCGCCTTTGCGGATTTGGGGGCAGGTTTGGATAGTGCCACTTGCGACCGAGCAGAGTTCCTAGGACAGGGTGGCACCCTGCGCGCGCCTGGTGCGATTTGTCTCGGCGTACCCTTGTCAGGTCGGCAGGGCCCTGCACTGGATGGATGTGCTGCGTTGCAAAGATTAGTTTTTCTTGCTCCAGGTCAGACGATTGATCTGCATTTCTTGCTGGGTCAAGCCGCTTCAAGCGAGGCGGCCATTGAACTGATCAAAACCACGCGTGCGCGCAGCACCGATGAGATGATGGACGAAGTTGGCAAACATTGGACCGATCTTTTGACGACGGTTCAGGTGCAATCGCCAGATCGGGCTATGGATATTCTGCTGAACGGGTGGCTTTTGTATCAAACCTTGTCTTGTCGGATATGGGCGCGGGCTGGCTTTTATCAGGCGAGTGGGGCCTATGGCTTTCGCGATCAATTGCAAGATGGAATGGCCTTGACCGCGCAACGTCCTGATATGACCCGCGCGCATCTGCTGCGCGCAGGTGGACGACAATTTGTGCAAGGCGATGTGCAGCATTGGTGGCTGCCGCATTCTGGCATCGGTGTGCGGACACGGATATCGGATGATCGTGTTTGGCTGGCCTATGCCGCTGCCCATTATGTTCACGTGTCGGGTGATCTGGCAGTGTTTGACGAACCCTTGCGTTTTCTGGAAGGCCCCGCCCTGCGACCGGGCGCGCATGACGATTTCTTTCAGCCGCAACTGTCCGATCACTCCGCCAGCCTGTTCGAGCATTGCGCGCTCGCGCTGGACCAGACCATAGCGCTGACCGGGTCAAACGGCCTGCCGCTGATCGGCACAGGAGATTGGAACGACGGTATGAACCGGGTCG
>CAWUUC010000162.1:0-6504 GCA_963924905.1 uncultured Paracoccaceae bacterium | reverse complement strand
GCCCGCTTTGGCTGCGGCCAATTCGGCGGGGGTTCCATGTTCATCGGTGGCGCAGATAAACATCACCTCATGACCACGCGCGCGCATATACCGCGCATAAAGATCAGCGGGCAATTGGCTGCCGACCAAATTGCCTAAGTGTTTGATCCCATTGATATAGGGAATAGCAGATGTGATCAAAATGCGGGCCATGTCGCGCCTTTTTATTGCTTCTCGCCTCATTTAGCGCATCATGTGTCCACTGGCCAGAGATTTGGCAGCCTTTATACCATATCGTCTTGACGAGAGCGCCATAGATCAGCGCGATGGCGCACTAAAAGTCGAACACCGTCGGCGTGAGCGTGATTTGACCTTGGGCGCGCAGCACAGTCCAGCGCGCGGGCGGATCAGATCGCGCCCGCAACCGTGTCAACGTCCATGCCGCGCGATAGTCAAAGGCGGTCATGCCGCTGGGGCGGGGTGTCATATGCCAGCGGCTTTCCACCCCTTGCGCGCCGCCTGTGGCAGGTGTCAACAAAACGCCCAAGGGCGGTGGTCTGCCGTGGCGATGGGCGGCCTCTATGCCCGCTTCGGCAGCCAGATGCAGGCGGCGAATGGGTGTCAGGGCAGGGGGGCTGGTCAGATCGGCCAAGACCAAAGGCGCCGCACCTGATCGCAAAGCCTCTTCCACCGCCCAAAGCGCGTCTTCGGGGCGGCGAATTCGGGCAAAGATAATACGATTTGGATCACAATAAGGCAACAGCCCCGGCGGATAGACCCGTTCGGGGCGCCATCCTGGAATGACCCAAATCACCGTTCCGCTAGAGGCTTTTAACAAAAGTGCTGCCAGTGTCGTGCGCGCAGGGCCGCATATTTCATGCACACGGGCGCGCATGAACCCCAGATTGCCCAGCAAAGGTTGCATCTGATGCATCCGCCTTGCGGGCACACCCAGATTGGCAAGGGTCACTTTGGCGGATTGGATTGGGGCATTGGACATAAGGTATTATAGAATGTTCCTGAAATGTTCTCAAGATGATTCCCAAATTGTGATGACTCTGTTCTTGCACAGGCCGCAAGGATCAGGCTTGATCCCCCAAAGATTGGAGATGTGATGCGTTTGTTCGCCCTTTTTGTATTTGTGCTGCTTGCGTCTTGCACGCAGCCTTTTGGCACAGCGTCCAAAAGGGGGGGGCAGGGCGTCTCAGCCGAGATCGCCCCCCTTAGCACCGAGTCGATTTCAACCCAAACACTGGCCCCTTTGGTCGCGGATCAAACGGCCCCAGCCGCCCCACCACCAGCGCCCATCCCCAATGCGCCGCCCGCTAATGTGACGCCAACCGCCGTCACAACGCCCGCCGTATCTTCGCCCGCTTCTGATCAAGAACGCGCCTGTCGTGATGATGGGGGTATTTGGGGCAAAGCAGGACGATTGAATGCGATGGCCTGCTTTCAGCAGCCAAAAGATGGCGGCACCTCTTGTTCCAAACAAAGCGATTGCACAACCCAATGTCTGGCACGATCGCGCACCTGCGCGCCTGTCTGGCCCATATTTGGCTGTAGTGAGGTCTTGCAAGGTGATGGCCGCATGGTGACCTTGTGCCTCGACTGATCCTTTTGTGCCTGTTGTTGGTGGCCTGCGCCGCCTCGGCGCCCTTGGCGTTTCGCAATACGAACACGCAGCTTTATTCCACCGCCGCCATGCCCGTCACCCGTCTGATCGGCACTTGGCACCAAGAGGCCAGTTTTGGTGCGCCATGTCAGGGATCATCCCCACACGGGATCACCTTTTTTGTCGAAAATCAAATGGCCCGTGCCAGATATAATCTGTGCTTGAACGGGCGAATTGTGCAGGGCCAAGGTATGATCACGGGCGGGCAGGGGCGATACGGTTTGCCGCAACTTGCCGCGCCGATCTGGGTTTTGTGGATTGACGCAGATGATCGCACCATGGTCTTGGGCACGCCCGATGGGCAATTTGGCATGATCCTTTCCCAAGACCCGATCCCGCAAGATCGGATGCGGGCCGCGCGTGAAATTTTGGCGTGGAATGGCTATGATTTGGCGAAAATGACCCTGCTGCGCTGAAAAGATATGGTAACGCGGCATAAGGTCAGTTTGTTCTGAGGTGTTTATGTCATCGCTTTCCCTGCGCCGCATCGAATGGCCGACACTGGCTGTGATGTTAGGAACTTATATGCTGTTTGGGTTTGGAACATCCCTGTGGCACAGTGCGCCCGTTTTTTCTGTGATCTTAACAGCCATTGCGATCGCGCAATTTGGATCTTTGCAACATGAGGTTTTGCACGGACATCCCTTTCAGTGGCCTTGGCTGAATGAGGCCTTGGTGTTTCCATCGCTGTTTTTGGCATTGCCATATCGGCGGTTTCAAGAAACCCATTTGGCCCATCACCATGACCCCAGCTTGACCGACCCCTATGATGATCCAGAATCGAATTACTGTGATCCCGCCATTTGGGCGCGATTGCCGCGCCCGATCCAGATCATTTTGCGGATCAACAATTACTTGGCAGGTCGGTTGGTGATTGGCCCCTTGATTGGCAGCTTTATGTTTTTGCGCGCCGAAATCGTCGGATTGCTGTCTGGGCAACGCAATTACTGGATAGCTTGGGCGCTCAATACACTGGGGTTGATCCCGTTGATTTTGTGGCTGAGCGCGGTGCAAATGCCATTTCTACCTTATTTGGGGGCGGTTTATCTTGCCATGTCCTTGTTGCGCTTGCGGACGTTTTTGGAACATCGCGCCCACAGCCAACACCGCGCCCGCACCGTGATTATCGAGGATCGCGGTCCTTTATCATTGCTTTATCTGAACAATAACTTTCACGTCGTCCACCATATGCACCCGAACGTGCCATGGTATGATCTGCCTGCCCTTTACCATGCGCGCAAAAACCACTTTCAGCGCCGCAATGAGGGGTATGTCTACCGCAGCTATGGTCAGATCATCCGTCAATATATGTGGCGCAGCAAAGATCCTGTTCCCCATCCCGTATGGCCCGTGAATAAATCAGAGCTGCTTACAGACGCCGAAAAACCGATCTCGGACCAGAATTATCAAAAAACGGCACCCCATTTTGCGGATGTCCTGCAACAAGGGCGCTAACCTCGGCCAAGACCACCTCGGTGATAAAGGGCAGATCCAAGGCGCGTGCCTTGGCAAGGGTGATCCAATGCAAATGCGATAATTCGTCAGAGGCGTCAGAAAACCCAAGGCTGTCCCCCGAAAAATCATTTAAATCCGCCAGAAAAAACCGCGCGTCAAAACGGCGGCTGCGGCCTGGCGGGGTGATGGCGCGAAAGACAAATTGAAAAGCACCTTCACGGGCGGCCGTCAGGGTTAGGCCGGTTTCTTCGGCCAATTCGCGCAAAGCACATCCGATGATGGCATCAGCATTTTGCGGGGCCACCTGTTTTTCCAAGGCTGCGCGACATTTTTTGTCCAAAAGCGCCAGATCAGGTGCAGACATATCCGCATCATCCACCCGCCCCCCAGGAAAGACATATTTTGACGGCATAAACACCGCCGCTGCCCCCCGCTGCCCCATCAAAACCTCGCGGCCATCCGCGCTTTTGCGGGTCAATACAACGGTCGCTGCAGGGTTTATCGGGGTCTCAGTCGTCATTCCCGCCAAATCCATGCATCCGCTTGGCCCATTGCAGCGCAATCATCGCCCCTTTGATCCGTGGCAAAAGATAAAGCGACAGCGCCACCGTAAAGACCGAAAAAATCGCAATCATCACAGCGGGTTCGGGGCGAAAATGCACAAAGACATACATCAACAACGGCGCCATCAAATGCCCGACAATTAAGATCGTCAAATAGGCAGGCCCGTCATCGGCGCGGTGGTGATGAAAATCAGTGCCGCACACCGTGCAAGTTGGCCGCACCGAAAGATAGCCTTGCAAAATCTGGCCCGCGCCACAATGCGGGCATTTACCCCGCCACCCACGGCGCACAGATGGCCAAAAGGGACGGTCAAGGTCTGTATCAGTTAGGGCAGTCATGGGGATATTCCTTTGTGATCCGCCTTCATAGCTTGTGGCAATAACAAAGTTTAGTGGACAAATTGTCCACCCCCATTCGTGTTGATATTTTTGCCGACCCGCGACGGAAACCCAAAGCTGCAGCGTTTATCCGATATGAAGACCAGATGGCAGAGCAACTGGTCACCACAAAGGAAAAAAAATGGCAGGTTTCACTTTCCCAAAGACTTTGGTTGTTTTGGCCACCTTGGCGGCAAGCACAACAGCGGTCATGGCGCAAAATGCGCCCCCGCCACGGTTTGATTTCGCGGCGATGGACACGGACAAAGATGGCAATGTCACCAAGGTCGAGGTCGAGGCCTTTGAGTTGGCGCAAATCACCGCAATGGATACAAATGCCGATGGCAAAATTTCAGCTGATGAAATGATGGCACATCACAGCGCAATGATGCAGGCCGCGTTAGAGGCCCGCGCCAAGGATATGTCCACTAAGATGATTGAACGGCTGGATACCGACAAAGATGGTGCCTTATCCATCGCCGAAATGTCGGCCCGCAAGGGCAGCGTCCGCATGTTTGATCGTCTGGATGACAATTCGGATGGTATGATTTCCCAAGCGGAAATGGATGCCGCCCAAGCCGCGATGGACAAGCGCGGCGGTCGGCGTGGCGATCATCATGGAAGTCATGCAGGTGGCGGTTTTTGGGGCAAGTTCAAAAACTAATCCCTTGGTCTGGGGCGGCCTAAGCCGCCCCGATCACCTTGCAGTTTGAGAATGCCTGCCCTATTTTTCAAGGATGGATATGGCCAAAGACGCCCAGATAGATGGCAGCGATGAGGCGCTTTTGGCGCTTTATGCCGATGGGGACGCGCAGGCGGCCCGGCTGTTGGCGGCGCGTCTTGTGCCACGTATTTTGGGCTTTGCAACCCGGCTCTTGGGCGACCGCGTTGAGGCTGAGGATATTGCCCAAGAGGTGATGCTTCGACTTTGGCGCGTGGCCCCCAATTGGCGTTCAGACGAGGCGCGGGTATCCACTTGGGTTTATCGCGTGACGTCCAATTTATGTCTGGATCGTTTGCGATCTGTCAAACGCAAGCGCGCGCACCCTTTGGACGAGGTGGCCGAACCCGAAGATGGCGCGGCATCGGCCCTCAGCACGATGATAGAGGCCGATAGGCAAGCTGCCTTGCAGATGGCGCTTGCCGATTTGCCCGATCGGCAACGCGAGGCCGTGATCTTGCGCCATATAGAGGGTCTGGCCAATCCCCAGATCGCCGAGGTGATGCAAATCGGGGTCGAAGCGGTCGAAAGTTTGACCGCCCGCGGCAAACGGGCGTTGACTGCGGCCCTATCGGGGCAGCGGCGCGAATTGGGATACGAGGAGGTGTGATGGACGATTTAGACAAATTGTTAAAGGACGCGGCGGGGATCACAGCTGTGCCTGATCCTTTAATGGCGCGCATTTTGGCGGATGCCACGCGCGAACAGCCCAGACCCATGCGCGCGCCTGCCCAAATGCCGCGATCGTCGATCTGGTCGGTCATCAGCGATCTATTTGGGGGCCACGGTGTGCTTGCGGGCCTTGCGAGCGTGGCTTGTGCGGGGATATATTTGGGGGCAGTTCAGCCCAGTGGCGTCAATGAGATGACCGCCCTTATGACGGGCGTGCTTGCGGTCGAGGCGTTGGATTATATGCCCAATATCGACGCGCTTTTGGCAGAGGAATAGGTAATGCGTGATCCGATCAATTCTGCAAAAAAACCGATGGCGCGTGACCGCCTTTTGCGCGTGGCGCTTGCTGTTTCGGTGGCGCTGAACCTGCTTGTGGTGGGCTTGGGGGTGGGTGCGATGTGGCATGGATCATCTGGGCGTGATCAAATGACGCGCGATTTGGGTTTTGGCCCCTTTTCCGAGGCGCTAGGCCCGAATGAACGGCGTGCCTTGCGAAAATCATTGTTGGAAAAATCACCCGAAATTCGGATGGCCATGCAGCAAAGGCGTGCTGATCTCAACGGGCTTTTGTTGGCACTGCGCGCCCAACCTTTTGACGCAGATACCCTGAACCAAGCCCTTGAGGCGATGCGCGGGCGCATGGAAAGCCAACTGACATTGGGCCATCAATCCTTGTCGCAATTATTGATTTCCATGTCAGACGAAGATCGGCAGAAATTTGCAGACCGTCTGGAACAAGGTCAACGGCGTGGTGGCAAAGATCGCGCAAATAAGCCAGCGCCTTAGGCGGCGCTGCGCCCCAAAGTGATCTTATTGCGGCCTTCGGATTTTGACACCATCAAAGCATCATCCGCCGCACCCAAAGTCATCTCCACCATCACATCTTGGGACACGGCAGAATTGGCCATGGCCAAGGTCAAGCCGATGGAAATGGTGACATGTGTGGCAGAGCCATTTGGCAAAACAAACGGCGCGTCTTTCATGGCAAACCGCAGGCGTTCGGCCACTGCGCGTGCCTCACCCAAAGAGCATTTTGGCAAAGCCACGACGAATTCCTCGCCGCC
>CAWUUC010000161.1:0-4586 GCA_963924905.1 uncultured Paracoccaceae bacterium | reverse complement strand
GGCAGGATGCCTTCGTGAAACTCGGTCACTTGCTTGCCGTCTTTTAATTTGATCGCATCTTTGCCGATCAAATCAATACGGCTGATATGGCTGTCCAAATTGACCCGCACCGTGGGCCAGTTCAGACGCGCGCCCACCTGTTCAATATGGGTAGATTTACCCGTTCCATGATAGCCTTGGATCATCACGCGGCGGTTATGGGCAAAGCCTGCAAGGATCGCCAAAGTCGTGTCAGGATCAAATTTATAGGTTGGATCAATCGCTGGAACGCGGTCGGTCGCCTCGGCAAAGCCTTTGACACGCATATCAGTATCAATTCCAAAGACTTCGCGGACAGAGATATCTTCGGTCGGCTTTTGCATCATTTCGGCCATAACGTCGTTCCAAACTTGGGGTGGTGGGGGAAGTTGCCCGTTTACCGCGCCAGTTATGATGCGAAACTTGGGCCGCTGCAACCCAAGTTCACACTTATTCCCATTTGCGTGAGAAATTGAAACCAATGCACATTTGGGCGCGTAACTGCGGTATAAGCGACACAAATGAATAGGAGAGACCCGATGCACCGCCGCAGCCTTTTGACATCTTTCTTTGCGCTCGCTGCCAGTAGTTTGGCGGCCAACCGGATGGCTTGGGCCGAAAACTTTGAGGTCACACTAACCGAGGCGGAATGGCGCGCGCGTTTGTCGCCTGCCGCTTTTGCGGTGCTGCGTGAAGAGGACACCGAACGTCCCAACTCTAGCCCACTGAACACCGAACACCGCAAGGGAACATTTGTCTGTGCGGGTTGTGATCTGCCGCTTTATGCCTCGGACACGAAATACGAGTCGGGCACGGGTTGGCCATCGTTTTTTCGTCCCCTGCCCAATGCCATTCGCACCAAGCCAGATCCCGGCCTATTCGGCAGCCGAACAGAGGTGCATTGCCGCCGTTGTGGCGGACATTTGGGCCATGTTTTTGACGATGGACCACAGCCCACAGGGTTACGCTATTGCATGAATGGCTTGGCCATGAAATTTCTGCCTGCTTAAAGCGGGCTAGACATAAGGATTTGCTAAGGATAGCCATGTTATGGGCGTTACAACCCATATTTTATGAGGCATTTTTTGGCAAACCCTTTACCCCCGTCCATCTTGACGCAAAACGCGGCTGCGCAGTTGGCGCAAATTCTGACCCCACCCGTCAGTAGTGAAAACCTGGGCAAAGCCCTGAGATTGTTAGCAAAATGGCGCTCTCATGTCTTATTAAATACGATTGTGAAACGAGATGGCGTAACCGTTCAAACGGGACCCTTTGCCGGCATGATTTATCGCAATGCCGCCAGTGAAGGGGCAGGGGCCACGCGTCTTTTGGGATGTTATGAGACGTCTTTAGCCCCAATTATTGCCAAAATTGTCGCGGGGCAATATCGCCAAGTCATCGATGTTGGTTGCGCTGAAGGCTATTATGCGGTCGGTCTTGCGCGCCTGATGCCCTATGCCCAGATCATCGCGCGTGATGCCAATCCCGCCGCCTTGGCGCTGTGCGCGCGCCTTGCCGCTGATAATGGCGTGGCGGATCGTGTCACCTGTGCCGGCAAGATGTCTTATGATGATTTTGCGGCCTGTAAGTCGGGCAAAACCGTTGTGATTTGCGATATTGAAGGGGGCGAGGTTGACCTGCTGGACCCCGCCAAAGCGACCGGCTTGTTGCAAGCCGATATTTTGGTGGAAACCCATGATTGCATGACGGCGGGTCTGAGCGATCTGATCGCCGCGCGGTTCGCCGCAAGCCATCATATAGAACGTATCGACCGCCTTTTAGATCCTGCGGCTTTGCCAAACTGGATGGAGCAACTTAGCGATCTGGATCGCCTCTTGGCCTTGTGGGAATGGCGCACTGGCCCGACCCCTTGGCTTTGGATGACCCGAAAGGAGGCTCTATGACATCTGCCAACGCCGCCATTTGGTATGCACAAGATGGATTCGATCCCAAAGCAAGGGGAATCAATGGACGCCGCGTTGCAGGTGAAAGTTTTCTGCGCGGCTTTTTGCGTCATGCGACAGTTGATGAATTTGTCTTTTTGTCCAAATCCGCACAAGATGTGGATCCCGTACGCGCTTTGGTGCGCGAATTGCGCCCAGAAAAGGCGCTGCGTCACACCCCAATGCTGCGTCCCCACCGCATCAATGTCGGAACAGTATTTTATCCCAGCCCGAATTTCACCGCCGAGGCTTGGCGGCGCGCGCCTCATGGCACAGGCGCGTGGTCGCTTTGCGGAATAACGCATACCACATCGACTGCGGCGGTGATGCAGGGCTGGATGGAATTGCGGACGGGGCCCGTTTTTTCATGGGATGCCGTGATTTGCACCAGCCAATCGGTTTTGAAATCAACGATGATGTCGCTGGACCTGATCGACGATCATCTGCGCGCACGCTTTGGGGCGTCGATGCCCACGCGCCCGATGCTGCCCGTCATTCCTTTGGGGGTGCATACGGATGATTTCATCCCCAGTCAGGCCGCGCGCGCCGAATTGCGTGCACGCATCCATGCTGGTCCCGATGATGTTGTTTTTGCCACCATCGCACGACTGACCCCGCATGAAAAATTTGATCCCCTGCCGATTTATGTGGCGATGCAGGCGGCAGCGTCCCAAATGCCCGACCGAAAATTGCACGTCGTCTTTTGCGGCCAGTTTCGCGATGATTACGCCAAAACCGTCTTTACAAAAGGCGCGACACAACTGATGCCCGATTGCGGCTTTCATCTGCTGGATGGGGCAAATGCGGCGGAACGTCATGCCACTTTGTCGGGGGCGGATGTGTTTATGTTCTTGATCGACAATATCCAAGAAACCTTTGGCCTTGCCCCGCTTGAAGGGATGGCCGCAGGTCTGCCACTTTTGGTCTCTGATTGGGACGGGATGAAAGATACGGTGACCCCAGATGTTGGCATCCGCGTGCCAACCCGAATGGCCGCGGCCCCGCTTTTGGCGCCCGAAGCCCTGCGCTATCAAGGTCAGATCGACAATTACGTCCAATACTGCGGCAATACATCAGCGCTGACGGAAATTGATATGCCAGCCTTGATCGCAGCCATTCTGGCCTTGGCGCGTGCCCCTGATCTGCGGCGCAAAATGGGGCAGGCTGGACAGATGCGCGTGCGGGCACATTACGACTGGGCCGTCATCGTCCCACAAATGCAAGAGTTGTGGCAAGAACAAGATCAGCTGCGGCTTGGGCTCGGTGATCAACACAAAAGATATGCCAGCACCGTTTTGCCCATCGCCCCTTCCCCCAGTGCCCTTTTTGCAGGCTATCCAACAGAAATCGCGCAATTTGGCGATCAAGGCTTTGTCGCCATCCCAAATCAACCCGACCTTCATCTGGTATTGGCCACACGAAACTATCTTGCGACGGGGCGCATCTTTGCCTCTGAACCCTCGATCCAAGCCGTTTTTGCGGCCATTCAGGCACAGACTGGGATCACCTTGCCTGTCCTACTGGCGCAATTGAAGGGCCAAGATATCAGCGCCTTTGACATAGAACGGATTTTGATTTGGCTTTTGAAATATGGGTTTATCTGCAGACAGTGATTATTCTTTAAAAAAACGACTGTCCTTGATCTGATCCCAGGCCCAAACCACCTCTTGCAAACGCTCTTCATCACTGCGGTCCCCGCCATTCATGTCGGGATGCAGGTCTTTCACAAGCGTCTTATAGGCTTTGCGAATTTCGGTCTTGGTCCAGGTGTCGCGCACATCTAAAATCTCGATTGCCTTGCGTTCGGTGGGGGGCAATTTGCGCGTTGCATTTGATGTGGGCTTTCCAGGATTGCGCGTCGCATTCTCACCCAAAAGCGACATCGGATCATCCACCCCCAAACGATGCCATGCATTGCCATCATCCTTTCGGGAAAACGGCTTGGTCTCGCGCTCCCACAAGCGATCCTTTTCCAGCAGTTTTTGGAACTCTTCATCACTCGCTGTGCCAAAAAAGTTCCATTTTAGATTGTATTCGCGGACATGGTCGCGGCAAAACCAAAAGAACTGATCCAATAGGTCAGGATGTTTTGGCGCGCGATAGGCGCCTTTTTCCTTGCATCCTGGAAAATCACAACCTTTATTCGACGTCTCAAACGCCCCCGACATGCCCCGGCGGGTGGTTTTGCGCTTGGCTTTATCCGTCGAGACACGAATATCAAATTCAAAAGGGGGACGAGACGTCATGTTGGGCCTTTCACTCTTAGGGCCATAACTCTAGTTTGCCTTCAGCCCAGTGAGAAGAGGAAATCTAAAAAAATGTCGATTGAAGCCGAGTTTATCTCCCGCCTGACCGCCGCATTTTCCCCACAGTCCCTGACCGTCACCAATGATAGTCACAAACATGCAGGCCATATGGGTGATGACGGAACAGGTGACAGTCACTTTTCGATCCAAATCCGTGCAGCATCCTTGGCCGAACTGTCGCGCCTCGCCCGCCACCGCGCAATTAACGCCGCATTGGGCGACCTCACCACCCGTGTCCACGCCATCGCCATTGATGCCGCTTAACCCCCTCACGACAAAAAATTTATCGCCTATCCCACCAAAACTTCTTCCCCGTTGT
>CAWUUC010000160.1:0-2841 GCA_963924905.1 uncultured Paracoccaceae bacterium | reverse complement strand
CTTACAGCGCCTATGGCGCGCTCTCGGGGCGCAGTATTGACGACATGATCGCAGGCGCGCGCGTCGAAGTGGCCCCCTACAAAGAAGATCCGATGGATTTTGTGTTGTGGAAACCCTCATCAGACCAAGACCCTGGCTGGGACAGCCCTTGGGGAGTTGGTCGTCCGGGCTGGCATATCGAATGCTCAGCCATGAGTTATGAACTGCTTGGCGCAAGTTTTGATATCCATGGCGGCGGCTTGGATCTGCAATTTCCCCATCATGAAAATGAAATCGCCCAAAGTTGCTGCGCCCATCCCGAAGGTGGATTTGCCCAAATCTGGATGCATAATGAAATGCTGCAAGTCGAGGGTAAAAAAATGTCCAAATCCTTGGGCAATTTCTTTACCGTACGCGATTTATTGGATCAGGGCATCGCGGGCGAGGTGATCCGCATGGTTTATATGTCAACGCATTATTCAAAACCGATGGATTGGACCGCCGAAAAAAGTATTGACGCAGAAGTGCGGATCTTTGGCTGGATAGAGTTGATTGCGCGATACGGCGATTTGGCGCAGGCGCAAACTTTGGCCCCAGATCCGCAGATCATCGCTGCGCTCTGCGATGATTTGAACACCCATGAGGCCTTGCGCATCTTGGGCAGTTTTAACGGGGCACATCAAGCCGATGATCTGGCGCGCAATGTTGAGTTCTTGGGCATTTTGACGTGGGATCAGATCTCGGCCAAGGTGGGTGCCTACCGCTTTGCTTTGGATATTTTGCCGCGCTACGGCGCAAAATTGCAAGACTTGCGCGAGGCTGCAAAACTGTCCAAGGATTTCGCCCAAGTCGACGCGATGAAGGCGGACCTGGCAAAGGCCAATGTCGCGGTGATGATGGGCAAGGGAGAGGTGGTTTTGCGTCCAGAGCCGGATTTCAACCCCCAGGATCTGCCAAGGTTGGACTAATGGGGGGCTCGCCCCCCCAAACCCCCCGAGGATATTTGGGAAGAGAAGAAGCCAAGGATTGTCGCAAAATAAAAAATTTTGATAAATTTTTTGGGATGGTTGTGGAAAGTATGTCGCGAAAAGACAAGGAATGGTGCTGTGAAAGAACGCTTGTATCTCTTTGATACCACTTTGCGCGATGGGCAGCAGACCCAGGGCGTGCAGTTTTCGGCCTCAGAAAAACTGCAAATTACCGCCGCTTTGGATGATTTGGGTGTGGATTAAATCGAAGGCGGTTGGCCGGGGGCTAATCCCACGGACTCTGATTTTTTCGCCAATCCGCCCGCCACGCGGGCCACAATGACTGCCTTTGGCATGACAAAGCGGGCAGGACGATCTGCCGAAAATGACGATGTATTGGCATTGGTCTTGGATGCGGCCACACCTGCGGTCTGTCTGGTTGGTAAGGCGCATCCCTTCCATGTGACCACTGCGCTTGGGATCAGTTTGGACGAAAACTTAGAGGCTATTCGCGGCAGTTTTGCACATGTCATCGCCAAGGGCCGCGAGGCGTTATTTGACGCCGAGCATTTCTTTGACGGCTACCGTGCTGATCCCGCCTATGCTCTCGCGTGTTTGCGTGCGGCCTTGGATGCGGGGGCGCGTTGGATCGTGCTTTGTGATACCAACGGCGGCACCTTACCCCATGAGATTGGGCGTGTTGTGACCGAGGTGATCGCAGCCGGTATCCCGGGCGATCATTTGGGCATTCATTGCCATGATGATACGGGGCATGCTGTGGCCAATTCGCTGGCCGCCGTCTTGGCAGGGGCGCGGCAAATTCAGGGCACGCTGAACGGTCTGGGCGAACGATGTGGGAATGCCAATTTGATCAGCATCATCCCAACTTTGTTGTTAAAGGAACCTTTCGCCAGCCAGTTTGAAACGGGCGTTGGCGAGGACGGTTTGGCCAATCTATTGCGGGTCAGTCGCAATTTGGATGACATTTTGAACCGTGTGCCGCTGCGTTCGGCGCCTTATGTGGGGGCGTCGGCCTTTGCGCATAAGGCGGGGTTGCACGCCAGTGCGATCCTAAAGGATCCCACCACTTATGAACATATTGCCCCCGAATCCGTTGGGAATGCCCGTGTTATCCCGATGTCCAATCAGGCGGGTCAATCCAATTTGCGCGCGCGTTTGATTGCAGCGGGGATTGCCGTCGATGCCAAAGACCCCGCCTTGGGGCGCATTTTGAATATCATAAAAGATCGCGAGGATCAGGGCTATGCCTATGACGGGGCGCAAGCCAGTTTTGAGTTGTTGGCGATGCGGGAATTGGGATTGTTGCCCACATTCTTTGAAGTAAAACGCTATCGCGTCACAGTGGAACGCCGCAAGAATAAATATAATCAAATGGTCAGCCTGTCCGAGGCCGTTGTGGTCGTCAAAGTGGGCGAGGAAAAGATGTTGTCGGTATCGGAAAGTATGGATGAAACCGGCACCGATCGCGGCCCTGTCAATGCGCTGGCCAAGGCATTGGCCAAGGATTTAGGCCCCTATCAGGGGATGATCGATGACATGCATCTGGTTGATTTTAAGGTGCGCATCACCCAAGGTGGCACCGATGCCGTCACCCGTGTCATCATCGATTCCGAAGACAGCCAGGGGCGGCGCTGGTCAACGGTGGGCGTTTCGCCCAATATTGTAGACGCAAGTTTTGAGGCGCTTTTGGATGCGATCAATTGGAAATTGGTGCGGGATACGGCATGACCTTTGCGGTGATCTTTGGGCTGATACCCGTTGCGGCGCTGATGGGGGCGATCCTTTGGCCTTGGGCCAAGGGGGCAGCTGTGCTAACGCATTTGGATTTTGACGCTTTGCAGCGCGCAAAGCCCATCGCGCAAGACAGGGTCAA
>CAWUUC010000159.1:0-4297 GCA_963924905.1 uncultured Paracoccaceae bacterium | reverse complement strand
CGCCAAACAAAGGCCCAATAATTCGCCAAACATCTGACTGATCTCTGGCGAAGTGATAAAATCACCCTGCGCCCCAAAGGGGGTTTTGCTTGTGTAATAGCCGTGTTCAGGATGCAGCAAACAGTCTGCCATATATTCATTCAGACCCATAGGTCCTGTTTGCCTGATGCGGTCAATGATCAGGCGCGCCAGTGGCGTTATCTGCGTCGGATCAGCCATATACCCACCGCAATCATTGGCACTGATAACATCTGCCCCATCGTCAGCCCATATCCGTTATGCTGCAGCGCCAGTCCCAAAGGATTGCCAAGCGTGACAAATTGCGCGTCAGGCTGTCGGACAAATTCGACGGTAAATCGGGCCAGCCCATACCCCATCAAAAAGATGCCCGTGATCGCCCCTGTGCGCTGCAACCAGCCCTTGCGCCATACCAAATAGACCAAAATGGCAAAGAGCACCAAACCCTCTAATGCAGCCTCATAAAGTTGGCTTGGATGACGCGCGCAGACCCCGACAGTTGCACAATTTTGTGCGGCCTCGCCGGGAAAGGCTACGCCCCAAGGCAAGGTCGTGGCCCGTCCCCAAAGTTCTGCATTGATGAAATTGGCAACACGGCCCAAAAACAGCCCAATCGGTGCCACCGTTGCCATCAAATCACCCAGTGCTAGGGGCTTGATGCCATTTCGCCGCGCATACCAAAGTCCGGCAACCACCACACCCAAAAAGCCACCATGAAAGGACATTCCGCCTTCCCAAATTCGTAAAATATGGCTGGGGTTTTGCAAAAAGGCGCTGGGTTGATAAAACAACACATAGCCCATGCGCCCGCCTAAGATGACCCCAAGAATGACCCACGTCATTAAATCTTCGACCTTTTCGGCCTTCATTGGGGCAGTTCCACCGAACAAGACAGGGCGGCGCAGCATTGCCTCAATCATCTTCCAGCCCGCGATCAGGCCGACAATATAGGCAAGCGCGTACCAGCGCAGGGCCAAGGTCATCGGTCCCACTTGAACCGAAAAAATTTCAGGCGAAATATCGGGAAAGGGTATGTAGGTCATTGGGTTTCCTTGGCTCTGTGTCCCTTGTCAGAAATGTGGGGCATCATGTCAACCGCGCCAACCTTGCGGTTTGCCAAAACCAAGCCCATATTAAGCACAGCATAAAGGAGTTTTGGGATGCAAAACGGACAAAAATTTTTCGACGATGTGTCAAAGCTGATGACAAATGCAATGGGCGTTGCACAAGGGGCCAAAACCGAGGCTGAAACAGCCATGAAAGGCTTTATCGATCGTTGGATGGCCGAACATGATTTTGTGACGCGCGAAGAATTCGACGCGGTTCGCGCGATGGCGCAAAAGGCCCGCGAAGAAAATATCACGCTAGAGGCGCGCATTGCCGCCCTTGAGGCCAAGAAAAAGGCCTAAGCCGCCCCATTTTCGGGCTGCTCTGCCGATGCGTCCCACTTTTGGTGGATAAATTTTCGCAAGCCGCGCATATCAATTGGTTTGCTCATGACTGCATCGGCCCCCGCCAATTGCAAGCGTTCGATATCATCGCCCACAACGGCTGCTGTCAGGCCAATGATGGGCACAGGTATTTGACGCGCGCGCAAGGTTCGGATCAGATCATCACCATCCATTTCGGGCATGAACAAATCGGTGATCAGCAAATCTGGCATTTGCGTGTCGATCATATCAATCGCTTCGCGGCCATTTGCCGCGATGTCCACACGTCCAACAAACTTAGATAATTTTGCCAATGTCACCTCGGCAACCAGCGTGTTGTCCTCTGCCAAAAGCACATAAAGATCGGGGAAGCGGGCGGTTTCATAGGCGTTCAAATCTGCGCTGGGTGTTTGTGGCGCGGTGCTGGCAATTTGTTCGGGCACATCAATGCAATACCCCGTTCCGCCTGTGTCGGGTGCAAAATGGGCTATCGATCCGCCCAACATTTCGACAGATGATTTTGCAATAAACAGCCCCAACCCGCTGCCATCTGCATGGCTGCGTGGGTCTTGGACGCCGCGCTCAAATGGTTTGAACAGCCGATCGACATCCGAAGCAGGAATCCCAATCCCATCATCGGTGATGGTCCAGCGGCTGATCGGGCCTTTTGGGCCATCAACCGCGTCAAATCGCATGACAACTTCATGGCCTTTGGAATGGATGATGGCGTTTCGTACCACATTTGAAACGGCTTGGCGCATCCGCATTTGATCCCCAATTCGCATCACCCGCGACGCATCGCACAGGCTAAGTCGGATTGTCATGCCATGTTCTTTGGCTTGGGCTGCATACATATTTCGAATTGATTCTGCCAAATCTGCCGCCGCAAAGGGCGCCCGATGGATCGGTAAATTTTGCGATGGATTAACGGTTTGGCGCATATCTGCCAAGGTCGACAACAGTTGATCAGTTGCATCACGCAGTTGTTTGCGAACCACGGGGGCCACATTTTGTGGATCCAGATCCTCGACCAGCATCGACACGACCGAGGCGGGCGTTCGCAATTCATGCGATATAATGGAAAACAATTGGCGTTGACGCTCTTGGCGGGACGAAAGCTCGGCCAAGGTTTCTTTTAGGGCGCGTTCTTGGCGGTGTTCGGCCGTGACATCCAAAACCAGACCATAGGCCACCTGCTCGCCGCTGGGCGCTTTTTCATACCAAAGACACATCCGCAGAACCTGTGCTTGGCCGCCCAGACTTGGTCCAGCCAATAACAAATTGACGCTGCCATTCTGCCCTGACCGCAATGCTTTTTTGAGGTGATTTTTATCGCTGCCATCAAACAGTGTTTCTAACTGGGTGACGCTGCCCTCGGCGCTGGATTTCAAAAGACGCTGTGTGCTGGCATCGGCGCGAAACCTTTGCCGATCTAGATTAAAGGACAACAGGCCCACATTCGCGAAATCACGCACCATCGACAGACGGCGCATAGAGGCTTCGCGTTGGCGCAACGTGTGCTGCACAAAGGCGCGCCAAGCAGAGGCCATCACAGCCAAGACGATGATCAATATCGCATAATGTTCCAATGTGTCGGCGATGGGGTCGTTCAAATAGGCGGTCGACACAAATGCCCCCGTCATCGCGGAATAAATGGGAATGCCAATGATCGATGTGCCGATCCCGATCGACACTGGCAATGTAATCACAAGTAAAAGCGCCAGAATACAGGCGTCCAATGTCGGATATATCGCAAACCCGTGGAACTGCGCCCAAGCAAGCAGCGGAAACAATAGGGCAAGTGCCAAGGATTGCAAAAACACGCGACGCGTTGGCACCTCTAGGACGGCCAATAAAAAGCCCGCTGCCACAACCGCGCCACGCAAAACACGCTCTGCCGCTGCGTGCAAGAAATCGGGACCAAAGCCCAGTTCCAGCCGCGCTGCCAAGGGCAGGGTATTGGCATAGGCCCACAGCGACCAAACTTGTATGCCGCAAAAGAGCAAAAATGCCGCAAACACAGTCAGCGTGGTAAACAGATCGACAGTGTAGGGGGCAGACGTGACCAGAAGTTTTCGCGCAAAAATTAAGGCGACGCCGCCGATAAGCAGGCTGGATAGAATATGGACCAGATACCCCATTGCAAGTAGCGATAGATCCAAAGACGGCAGGTCTAGCCAAGAAATTCCGTTCATATTGGGTATAATGAATGGGATTAAATAGACGGATGTAAAGGCTGCCAAGGGGATCCACATCCGCCGCATAGGATAAAGCAGCACCCCGATGATTAAAGTGTAATGTGCGATATGGGGGGATGTATTGATGGCAAAACTGTCATCGCCATGGGTCTGGGCCGCAAAACTCATCAAAATGGTCCAAAACACCACTACGATAAGATAAAGCAGCGAAAGCCGACCCGAGTCCGTTTCCAGAATGCTTCTGATCACTTGAAATTTAGACCGCTCAAAATCGCGGAAGACAAAGTCATGACCGGGGTCAAGGCTATTGGGGTCTAATGACACTTCTGCTATCTTCACGCGCCACCCCAAACCTTTTGAAACAATTATATATACATCCCGTATTATAAGTTATTTTAGGCGGGCATCTAATGATGTTTTGGGTATAATCATGTCTCAAAAGGATATATCAATATCCTCTGCTGCCACAAAATGGCCTCCCCATGGCGAAGGTTGATGTCTCGCATATCGGGTCTCGGCGCAATCTCTTCAGTTGACCGAAATTGTGCAATCTTTGACTGCTCTGCGTTAGGCAGATTTGATGTTTGACATCAAACCTAAACATTCATCAATTTTGGATGACTTGGTGGAGCCTAGGGGGATCGAACCCCT
>CAWUUC010000158.1:0-3149 GCA_963924905.1 uncultured Paracoccaceae bacterium | reverse complement strand
GAGTGCGCGGCCATCTGAATATCTGCAAGTCGGCTATGAATTGTTTGACCGCAGCGCCTCTGAGGCTGCCGATGCCGAGGTTTTCGCCCTTTTTGCTGATATATTAAAGGATCTTAAGCTGACGCCTATCACAGGCGATATCGGCATTTTAATGGCGGCGGTGCGCGGATTGTCGACCACCGAAGCGCGAAAGTCGGCGCTTTTGCGTCATATCTGGCGGCCCAAGCGGTTTCGCGCCCTTTTGGATCGGTTTTCAGGACGGGCGGTTGTGGCACAGGGCCGTGCAGACCTGTTGGCGCATCTGTCGCAAGGGAATTTAGGCGCGCAAATCGGACAGGCAGGGAATTTTATTGGATTACGCAGCATAGAAGAAATCACGGCCCGCGCCGAAGCTTTGTTGACCGATGCGGCAGCCCCTTTGATCCCTGCACCCGAGGCGGCCTTAATTTATGATCTTTTGTCGCTGCAGGCACCTGCAGATGCGGCCTTGGCGCATTTGCGCGGGATCATGTCGATGCTGCCCGCCATTGCGCCCGCCATTGATCGATTTGAAGCGCGGCTTGTGACGCTGCGCGCACGTGGCGTTGATACCGCGCATTTGGCGTTTGAGGCCAGTTTTGGCCGCACATCAATGGAATACTACGATGGGTTCGTGTTTGGATTTCACGGCGATTTGGATCAACCTGCTGTGGCCAGTGGTGGGCGCTATGACGCATTGACGGCCGTTTTGGGCGCCGGGCGATCGATCCCTGCGGTGGGTGGCGTGATCCGCCCCAATCTTGTCGCAGCGCGGAGGGGATCATGTTGAAAATAGGGGTTCCATCCAAAGGGCGGTTGATGGAGCAAACCTTTGACTGGTTTGGCGCACGCGGGGTTGGGATGCGTCAAACGGGTCTGTCGCGCGAATATGCAGGACAGGTTGAGGGCGTTGAAGGCGTTGAACTTGTGCTGTTATCTGCGGGCGAAATTCCCCGAGAATTGGCCGCAGGGCGTATTCACTTGGGCGTCACAGGGTCGGATTTGGTGCGTGATAAACTGGCTGATTGGCACACCCAAGTGGATGAATTGGCCTTGATGGGATTTGGCCATGCAGATTTGATCATCGCGGTTCCCAGCGTTTGGATTGATGTCGCAAGCATCGATGATCTGGATGCGGCGGCGGCGGCCTTTCGATGCGCGCATGGATTCCGGCTGCGGATTGCCACCAAATACCACCGCCTTGTGCGCGATTATCTGACAGAGCATGGCGTGGCGGATTATCAATTGGTCGACAGCCAAGGGGCCACGGAGGGTACGGTTAAAAACCTAACAGCCGAAGCGATTGCAGATATCACCTCAACAGGGGAAACGCTGCGGGCCAATCACCTTAAGGTGTTAGAGGGCGTGATCCATGCCAGCCAAGCCACGCTTTATGCCTCGAAAATGGCGGATTGGACGCAGGCCCGTGCGCGCGCTGATCTTTTGACCAAATTAGGTCTTTGATTTGCGCGCCACCAGCGCAACCCCTGCCCCCGCAAGCGCCATGCCCGCCCATGCCATAGGCGGCATCTCTTCGCCCAAAATAGGCCATGCAAACAGGGCAGCCAATGCAGGCACCAGATAAAATAAGGCCGAGACGCGGGCCACTTCGCCTGCACGGATCATCGCCAGAAGCAGTGTGACCGCCAACAAAGAATTACCCAAAACCAGCATAATCATCACCAAGATAAATTCGATGTCCCAAGATATCTGCATATCTTCAGACAGATAGGCGATGGGAACGGTGCAGATCGCACCAACGCCATATTGGATCATATTGCTGACAACAGGGTGTTGCGCCGTGCCATAGCGTTTTTCCCAAAGTGTTGCCGCCGAAATCCCAAACAGAGCTAGAACAGAAAAGATCAACGCCCACACGGGTGTTTGCGCCACACCACCCCGCGCCAAAACAGCGATCACTGCCCCAGCTAGGCCCAAAACCAATCCAGCCCACCCCCAAGGACTGACCGCCTCGCCCACAAAACGTGGCGCGGCAATGGCCACCAAAATGGGTTGCAAGCAGACGACAATTGCAAAAGTGCCAGCGGGCATCCCTGCGAGAAAAGCGGCATAGGCCAATCCAAAGTAAATGACTTGGATCAACAGCCCCACAAATCCAATATGGCCCCAATCCTGCCAGCGTGTTGGAAATTTAGGGCGCATAAACAGCGCAAAGGGCGTCAAAATCACCATCACCGCCACATAACGCAACGCCAAAATTGTAAAGGGCGGTGCATGTTGCAGACCTAATTTTGCCACCGCATAACCTGCCGACCACAGGATCAAAAAGATGACTGGGGCCACAAGGACCAAAAACCGGCCCTTCATCGCAGACCAATTTCAGACAAAGCGCGGGCCAGATCGTCGGGTAAACTTTCCTCAAGCGCGCGGCCTTGCGGCAAATCGCGCGGCGCTTGGACAGGATCGAGATAACGCCAGCCCTGAAAGGCCCGTCTGGGTGCGGATTCAGTTCGAACCACTTCGGCATCCAAAATGATGCCGCAACGCAAAATGCCGTCCTCGCCGCGCACTTCGGTCAGATCCAAAATGCTTTGCCGGGCCAAGATGGCACCCTTTATCACCCAATAAAGACTGCCTCCGTCCAATAACTTGGCCACCTTTTTGGGATACATCCGCGTGACATGGCGCGTTGTGCCTTTTGCCCAGATATGACGATGGGCGCTGTGCCAATCCAGCAGATCTTCGACGCTGGTCGCGCCAACACATAATTTCACGATATTCAGATGCGCCACGATTCCCCCAATGTTGCGCTGAACATAGCCCTATTCGGCGCAGCCTCAAGGCTTGCTGTGGCGCGCGCCTGCGCGTATCGTGGCCGCCTGTCATTTTGAAAGGTATGCCCCATGTCTCGCTTTGCTGCGCCGATTGCTGAACAAATTTGGGATATGAAATATCGTTTAAAATCAGCGGATGGCACGGCGATTGACGCCTCGGTCGAAGATACGTGGCGCCGCATTGCACGCGCATTGGCCAGTGTCGAAAAAGATCCCGTCATTTGGGAAGAAAAATTCTATAACGCATTGGAAGGTTTCAAATATTTACCTGCAGGGCGTATTAATGCGGGGGCGGGCACGGGGCGTTCTGTGACCCTGTTTAACTGTTTTGTCATG
>CAWUUC010000157.1:0-3304 GCA_963924905.1 uncultured Paracoccaceae bacterium | reverse complement strand
GGCTGCACCTGCGGCCTTTATCAAAGGATTGGCGGCGGAAAAAAAGCTGGATATTGGCGCCTTGATCGACGCGGGACATCGCCGCATCGCCCATCTTTCGGGCGAGCCATGGAGCGAAGCCGCCCGCGATCGTCTGTTGGGCTATCGCCGTGCCCTTGCCTCCCACGATATTGCCTTTGATCCCCGATTGGTTAGCCAAGCTGCATGGACCGTGGCCTCTGGTCGCGCCCAAATGTCGGTGCTTTTGGATCTGCCTGATCCGCCAACGGCGGTTTTTTGTTTTAACGACCGTGTGGCCATCGGCGCATATGAGGCGCTTGGCGCGCGGGGCTTGTCCGTGCCACAGGATGTATCGGTCGTCGGATTTGACAATGACGACCTTGCAGCCCTTTTGCAGCCGCCCTTGACCACGATGGTGCTGCCGCATGACGAAATGGCGCGCTGGGCTGTGGCCCGCGTGTTAGAGAGTTCTGCGCGCGCTGCCCCTGTGCGGGTCAAGATTGACTGTGATTTGATCAGTCGCGACTCGATCGCGCCCCTTTTGCCACATATCTCGCCACCATGAATTGACCAAAACGGATTTTCCGATAAACAAGCCCTAATTGATGCAAAGTTTGAAGGACAGCAGCTATGAGTCGAAATTTTCTGATCGTAGATCCCGAAGAAGGGATCGATGTTCTGAAGGCCTTTGCCTCGCCAGCCCGAATTGCGATTTTGAAACTCTTGCATGATGCAGGGGCGCTGAACGTCAATGAAATCGCCCAAAGGCTGGAATTGCCTCAATCCTCAGTGTCGTCAAACATTCAGGTTCTAGAGGATGTCGGGCTGATCCGCACGGAGACGCAGCGCGCGAAAAAAGGCAACCAAAAGATATGCCACACTCTCTTTGACGAGGTGATGGTGATGTTCAAAAAGGACCCAAAATCCGCCAACCAAGATACGATCGAAGTGGCGATGCCGCTGGGGCTTTATACCACCTGCGACGTGTCGGCCCCTTGTGGTTTGTGTTCGCGTGATGGCGTGATTGGCCTTTTGGATGTGCCCGATACATTCTTGGATCCTGGCCGTATGTCAGCTGGCTTGATTTGGTTCACGCGCGGCTTTGTGGAATACCAATTTCCTAATAATATCAAGTTGATGCAGGGCGAAGTTTCTGCGTTGGAATTCTCTATGGAGCTGTCGTCCGAAGTGCCTGGGACGGCGGCGAATTGGCCCTCTGATATCAGTTTTAGTGTCAATCGGGTTGAGGTGGGAACCTGGACCTCGCCGGGGGATTATGGCGACAAGCGGGGGGTTTTTACCCCCGACTGGTGGAAGCTTAAGGGCAGCCAATATGGGATGCTGAAATCGGTGCGTATCACCGCAGATGGCACCTTTGTGGATGGCATGAAGATTTCACCTTTGACGCTGCGCGATCTGGATGTGGACAAGCACCGTTCGATCCGCTTTCGCATCGGCGTGAATGCCACCGCCCGTCACCCGGGTGGGGTCAATATTTTTGGTCGTGGTTTTGGCAATTATGACCAAGACATCGTTATGCGGATCAGTGCAGCGCGTTAATCTGCCGAATCCCCTTGACGTATCATCCCGAATTGTCGATCTATATCGGAAAGACGGATATATGATGCCTTATGGGAGGGGACATGAAAGCCACCGTAACTGCCCACAGCGATTTCACCATCTCGCAGCTCGATGACCGCGTTTATTCCGCGTTCCTAGAACATCTGGGCCGCGCGATCTACACTGGCATCTATGAACCCGACCACCCGACCGCCGATAAGGATGGTATGCGCGGGGATGTCGTGGACCTCGTGCGTGCATTGAACATTCCCTATGTCCGATATCCGGGCGGCAATTTTGTGTCGGCCTATAACTGGGAAGACGGCATCGGGCCCAAGGAAAATCGTCCCGTTCGATTGGATTTGGCATGGCACACGGCCGACAGCAACGCTGTAGGCGTGCATGAATTTATGGCTTGGTGCGACACGGTGGGCACCAAGGCGATGCTGGCGATCAACCTAGGGTCACGCGGGCTGGATGAGGCGCGTAATTTCGTTGAATATGTCAACGGTCCTTTGGGCAGCTATTGGGGGGATTTGCGCAAAAAGAACGGTCACGCCGAACCCTTTAACGTCGATATGTGGTGCCTTGGCAACGAGATGGACGGACCCTGGCAGGTTGGCCATAAAACCGCTGATGAATATGGCCGTCTTGCGAATGAAACCGCCAAAACCCTGCGCGCCTTTGACAAAAACTTGCAACTGATCGTCTGCGGTTCGTCGAATTCTGACATGAAGACTTATCCCGAATGGGAAAGGATCGTTTTGGAACACACATACGAATCGGTCGATTATATCAGCCTGCATATGTATTTCGCCAACCGCGCGAAACACACCCAGAACTATCTGGCTCTCAATCACAAGTTGGACGACTATATTTCGACCGTCGAGGGCACGATCAATCTGGTTAAGGCCAACAAGCGGTCCAAGCATGATGTTGCAATCAGCTTTGATGAATGGAATGTCTGGTATCATTCCAACACCCAAGACCGCGCTATTCTGGAGGGCAACTCTGGCTGGCCACATGCGCCACGTCTGCTGGAAGATATCTATAACTTTGAAGATGTTTTGCAGGTTGGCTGCATTCTGAACACCTTTATTCGCAAATCCAACGTGGTTAAAATCGCCTGCATCGCCCAATTGGTGAATGTGATTGCCCCAATCATGACCGAACCGGGGGGGGCTGCATGGCGCCAAACCATCTATTACCCCTATTTCTTTGCCTCGATCTTTGGTCGGGGGGTTGCCCTGAACTTGGCCGTCAAATGCCCCGGATATGACGCAGATGTGGCTGATAATGTCCCCTATCTGGACATTGCGGGCACCCATGACGCCGAAGCTGGCACCGTCACCTTTTTTGCTGTGAACCGCCATCCGACCGAAGATTTGATGCCCGAGATTGCGCTGCACGGCTTTGGTGATTTGCAGGTGATTGACCATCAGGTCATGACCCATTCAGACCTAAGTGCTGTGAATTCTTTGACGGCCCAAGGCGCCGTTACTCCCGCCAAGGGCACTGGCGCAAAGATCGAAAACGGCAGCCTGACCGTCGCGCTCAAGCCGCATTCCTACACGATGATCAGGTTGGGCCGCCGCTAAGGGCGTCGCAGCCGTTAAAGGGCCCCAAATCTGGGGCCCTTATTCTTGCAACCAGACCTGCATCGGATTTGGCCCGCGATTGCACCAGATGTAATAGGGCAGGGCGGTCAATGTGGTGGGCCGCCGCAGCGCAGGTTGGTTTTGAT
>CAWUUC010000156.1:0-2649 GCA_963924905.1 uncultured Paracoccaceae bacterium | reverse complement strand
GCGTCAGGTTTGCTGACGGGCAAGATGACAACCACCACACCCTTTGCGGCGGATGATCACCGCGCCTTTAATCGCGATGGTGCGGCCTTTGACAAGGGCGAGACGTTTTCGGGCGTGCCTTATGATTTGGCGCTAGAGGTTGTCGAAGAAATCCGCAGTCTTTTGCCTGTTAATGTGACGATGGCTCAATTTGCATTGCGTTGGATTTTGATGCAACCTGCGGTGACGGTCGTTATCCCTGGGGCCAAAACGGCAGCGCAATCTGTGGCCAACGCCAGTGCCAGCGATATCGCTGCCCTGTCGCCCGATGTTATGGCGACATTGGGCAAATTATATGACCAGCACATTGCCCCGCATGTGCATCATTATTGGTGATGGATGCCGCCGAACCCTGCACTCAGGGGTTCGGCACAACCAGACTGCGAATCTCGCCGCTGCCCGCAGGGTGTGAAATGGCATGGATGGCCTGATCCAATCCAATCGTTCGGCTGATCAGCGGGGCAACTTTGATTGCGCCTGTGGCGATCAGATCGGCTGCGCGACCTTGGGTGTGGGGGTTTAGGAAGGATGTCATTAGGCTGACTTCGCGAAACAACAGATCAAAGGGTTCAATCTGCACTTTGACGCCACTGGGCAGCACGCCCAAAATCACCGCCATGCCACCGCGGCGCGCCAATAGCGGAGCTTGCTCGACCGTTTCAGGCAGACCTGCACATTCAAAAACGACATCTGCACCGCCAGGCAGCAAACCCTCTGCCGAGGTAATGGCCGCGATGCCGTGAGTAGGGTCGAGCGTTGCGGTGGCCCCCAAGGTTTCAGCCAGTTGGCGTTTGGCCGCATTTCGTGTGATTAAAATCACGCGGGTCGCCCCCGCCAATCGCGCCAATTGCACCACCAACAGTCCAATCACCCCGCCACCAATCACAATCACCGATGATCCTGCGCGCAGTTTTGCCAAATCAACACCGTGCAAACAACAAGCGAGTGGTTCACAAAATGCGCCAAATAGGGGGTCTAGCGACAAAGGTAGCGCATAGGCCTGCTTTTGCGGCACGATCACATATTGTGCAAAGCCGCCGTTGCGATGAATGCCAATGGCTTGCAGGTTTTGGCACAGGTTCACCCGCCCAAGTTGGCACTGATCACAGGCGCCACAGGCGATATTGGGATCACCCGTCACGCGCATACCCACGCTAAATGCTGTGACATCGGAACCCACCAACTCAATGATGCCCGAAAATTCATGCCCCAAGGTGACAGGGGGATGCGATGGAAATTCGCCCAAAAACAAATGACGATCCGTGCCGCAGATACCACAAGCCTCCACGCGGACCAGCAATTCATCCGCCTTTGGCACAGGCTTGTCGACATCTTTCAGCGACAAGGCGCCAATTTGATCTAGGAATAGGGACTTCATATCAACCTCCCAGTTGGTCTATGGGGTGAAATGCTGCAACAGCGTGGCCATCGTGGGAATTCCATCGGTGGCCGTCGCCCCGCCCAAACAGGCAGCAGCCGCCAGATGGGCGATTTTTAGCGTCTTTTCATGCGGCCAGTTTTCATGAATGCCGTAAAGAACGGCGGCACAAAATGCGTCACCCGCGCCCACAGGGCTGACAATATTATGGGGCGCGATGGGCTGCGCGGGAACCCATAAAAGATCATCCCCCGCCCATAGCGCACCTTCGGGGGCGTGAATGACCACACCACATTGCACCCCGCCCGCCAACAGCGCCAAGGCCGCCGCCACGACCTGATCGTGCAGCAGTTCGTCCGAAGTGCTGCGTAAAGTTAGCCCTGTGGCACGCCCAGCCTCTATTTCATTGATGATCAAATAGTCGCAATGTGCCAACGCTGGGGCAACAATATCGCAAAATGATGGGTTGGCGTCTGACACCATATCAACACAAGTGATCATTCCCGCCGCCCGCGCTGCCGCCAACAAATCGGCAGCACCTGTCGTGCCATCCACCCGCAACTGGTCCAGCGCTTCCAGCAACATCAAATAGCCCAGATAAAAGATGCGATACCCTTGCGCGGCCAAGTCATCCATCGGCACATCGGACGCGCAAAACGTATCATTGGCACCGCCGTGATAGAAAAAGGTGCGGCTGTCGCCTGTCACGTTGATCACCTGATCATAGGCCGTCAATGTCCCTGCGACAGAAACCACGGCATTGGTTTTGACACCGATTTTTGTGATATGATCCAAAATCACCGCCCCATTGGCGTCGGAGCCAATGCGCCCCAATGCCGCCAAGGGAAAATCTGCGCCAAGAGACGACAGATCGGTCAACACATTGGCGGCCCCCCCGCCAACACCGATATGACACCCCGCAAGACGCACAAGATCGCCCTTATCTGGCCAATAGGGCGCAGTATGGACGATATCAACGATCCAATTGCCCGCACAGGCGATGCCACGTTTTGTCATTTGGTCCGCCATACCCCCCCCTTAGCGCGCTGCGTATTGCACCGACACCACCTTATTTTCGCGTCCAGATTCGAGGGCAGCTGTCAAAACGGCATGATGATCGGCGGCCTCTGCGGGTGTCGCACATGGAAATCCATTGGCATCGCCGCCACATAATTCGTCAATAAAAGCCGCCCACATTTGCTGAATGGCGTCGGTAAAACCAAACTCAAAAA
>CAWUUC010000155.1:0-5307 GCA_963924905.1 uncultured Paracoccaceae bacterium | reverse complement strand
AGTTAATGGTGTCTTTAAATTCATTGTCTGCCTCGGGGTTGAAACGGGTCATTTTTGACCTCTGACTCATATTATACGAAATTGCGTGGTCTGGCATAGCCCCGAAAACCCTATGGCAGGTTTTCGCCCATTATTGGGCCTCAAGCCGCGCCGATTCCCATGCCAAGATGGCCCGCTTAACAGGAAGCCCCCAGTGATATCCCCCCAAAGCGCCGGATTTTCGCAATGCGCGATGACAAGGGACAAACAAGCTGATTGGATTGCGCCCGACAGCCGTGCCCACAGCGCGCACGGCGCGCGGATGTCCTGCCGCTTGCGCCAGTTCGGAATAGCTGGTCACATGACCCGAAGGGACATGCAAAAGCGCCTCCCAGACCTTAATTTGAAAAGGCGCCCCAATCAGGTGCAGCGCAGCGCCCTGACCAGCCAGTGCAGCGCCTGCCACATCCGCCACATCTGAGTCAGGTACAAAATTGGCCAATGGCCATCGCGCCGTTAGATCCGCCATGGACCAGTCACGACCATAATCAGCGGTAAATCCCAGACCGCAGATGCCGCGATCGGTCGCCATCGCGAGTGCTTCGCCAAAGGGTGTTTGCAGATAGGCATGCCGGACGGTCAGACCGGCCCCGCCGCGCGCATATTGCCCCGGTGACATCGCCTCCCATGTCAAAAACAGATCGTGCAATCGACCCGTTCCCGACAGGCCGGCCAAATGCGCTGCATCCAAGGTGGTGAACCGATCCGCCAAAATACGTCGCGCATGATCCAAGGTCAGATATTGTTGATAGCGTTTGGGCGACACGCCCACCCACGCCGAAAAGAGGCGCTGAAAATGCGCTGTGCTCATGCCCATTTCTGCTGCCAGATCGTCCAGCGACAGACTGGGTCCACGGGCGTCGATCACCTGTAAGGCGCGGGCGATTACGTCGTAATGATATTGGCTCATGCGGGCCTCCTTAGACGATATTAGGACAGGATTGCGTGGGGCGCGACCCGAATCCTGCGGCTTGTGCACCGCGATAAGGGCGGGCATAAAAGGCAGATGAAACAGCTAGATTACCCCACGATCACTCGCATCTTCGCACGTTTTGCCCAAAACGAGCCTGACCCCAAAGGTGAATTGGATCACACCAACGCCTTCACGCTGGTCGTGGCGGTGGCGCTGTCGGCCCAAGCGACCGATATTGGCGTCAATCGCGCCACCAAGGCCTTGTTTGCCATTGCTGATACACCACAAAAGATGCTGGATTTGGGCGAGGCGGGTTTGATTGAGCATATCAAAACCATCGGCCTCTACCGCAACAAAGCAAAGAATGTCATCAAACTGAGCCAAATGTTGATTGATGATTTTGGCGGCGAGGTGCCATCCTCACGTGCAGCGCTGCAACGCTTGCCTGGGGTTGGGCGTAAGACGGCAAATGTGGTTTTGTCGATGTGGTTTGGCTATCCCGCCCAAGCAGTTGACACCCATGTCTTTCGTGTTGGCAATCGTACCGGCATTGCCGTAGGGCGCGATGAAATCGCCGTAGAGCGCGCCGTAGAAGATAACATCCCTGCACCTTATCAACACCGGGCGCACCACTGGCTTATTTTACACGGACGGTATATTTGCACCGCAAGAAATCCAAAATGCAGCATTTGCCCGATCCGTGATGACTGCCAATTTCAGGAGAAAAATTTATGAAACGCTATCAAGTGGTTGGGATTGGCAATGCCATCGTCGATGTGTTTGCACAGGCCGATGACAATTTTCTTGATTTGATGGGGATTGAAAAAGGCATCATGCAATTGGTCGAACGTGATCGGGGTGAGGTGCTTTATGGGGCAATGCAAAATCGCGTTCAGGCCGCAGGCGGGTCTGTCGCCAATACGCTGGCAGGGATCGGCAGTTTGGGGTTGACCACGGCCTTTATTGGGCGCGTGCATGATGATGCGCTGGGGCGATTTTACGCAGATAAAATGGCTGCTGAGGGCACCGATTTCGTCAACCCGCCGGTGGCGGGGGGCGAATTGCCTACCTCGCGTTCGATGATATTTGTAGCACCCGATGGCGAGCGGTCGATGAATACCTATTTGGGGATATCATCTGAACTGGGGCCAGAAGATGTGGCCGATGATGTGGCTGGTGCTGCGGAGATTTTGTTTTTGGAAGGCTATCTTTACGATAAGCCTAAGGGCAAAGCCGCGTTTGAACGCGCAGCCAAGCTATGTCGTGCTGGTGGTGGGCGCGCAGGGATCGCGCTGTCCGACCCGTTTTGCGTCGATCGTCACCGCAGCGACTTTCGCAAATTGGTGCGCGAATTGGATTATGTGATCGGCAATGAACATGAATGGTCCAGCCTTTATGAAACCGACTTAGAGAGTGCCCTGAAACAGGCAGGCCAAGATGCGGGTCTGGTGGTCTGTACCAGATCGGGTGATGAGGTGATCGTGATCCAAGGGGACGCCCACGTGCATGTGCCTGTAACGCGGGTGGTGCCCGTGGATGCGACAGGTGCAGGCGATCAATTCGCGGCAGGCTTTCTCTATGGTATGGCCTTGGGGCGCGATCTCGCAACCTCAGGGCGCATGGGTTGTGTGGCTGCCGCCGAGGTGATCAGCCATTTCGGTGCCCGCCCCGAATCTGATATGCAGGCGCTGTTTCGCGCACATAATTTGATCTAAGGAAACGCAATGGATTACGGTAAATCAGGCAATGCCAAGCCAGACAAGAATATCCCAAAACACAAAGTGGGTCGCGGTCTGGGTGCCGAGAAAAGCCCGACCGGTGGCAAGGCCAGCAAAGAAGAACTGGTTGCACGGTTAAAGGCGGTCTTAGACGCGAAAAAGCAGGGCTAGGATTTAGGTGCTTTGTCCCGTTTTGACATCCGGCACGAATTCCAGCAAGTCACCCGGCTGACAGTCCAGCACGCGGCAAATCGCGGCCAGGGTTTCAAACCGCATCCCGCGCACCTGACCGGTTTTAAGCAGGCTCAGGTTTTGAACGCTGATCCCGATGTGCTCAGCCAGATCTTTGGACATCATTTTTCGCTTGGCCAGCATGACATCAAGGCGCACGATGATGGGCATTAGATAAACCCCTCATTGTCGCGGGCGATGGCGATAGCCTCGGCCATGATCCAGCCTACCAGATAAAACCCGCCGCCGCACAGGATTAGGCCAGCGGATTCCGAATTGAAATAGAAGGTGGGTGGCAGCGCGCCATCTGGGTTGTGCCATGATATCATCATAGGGTCAAAGTAATTGGCCACCAAATCCGCCGCGCCAGAGGCCGCCGTGCCAAGGCCGATCAGGCGAAAGCGGGCGGCGATGCGGGTGTCAAACAAAACGCCGGTCTTCACCAACCCCAACATTGCAGCAGAAGTGCCCACGGCCAGCAAGCCAAAGGCGATGGGGGTCAGCCAAACTGCCAGATAGACAAGGCGCGTGGCCAGTGCGATTTGGGCATCCGCATGGGCCCAATAGTCATTTTGCCAGCGTTCGGGCGACAGCAGCGCATAATCCAAGGTACCGCCTGCGGTTTTCCAAATGTAAAACAGGGTGAATATGGCCAGCATGGGCTGCAAGATTGTGGCGGTGCGTTTGATGCGATCCATCTGTCCTCCAGATTTTTCTTGACTAATTCATGTTTTACATGAATTTATTCCTGTAAGAGTTACGCAGATTGGGCCGGATTGCAAGGCTTGATCTGTGCTGCAAGAATTTGCCCCAAGCGATTTGCCGAAGATGAAGGATCTGAAATGATGCCAAGCGAAAGCGCAGATGAATTTGCCCGCAAACTGGCCAAAGCTTTTGCCGAGGCCGAGGCGGCTGGGATGAAGCGTAGCGAATACGATAATTGGGCCTATCGCGGTTTGCGGCGTCTGGGGGTGCGGATCAAGCCGCCCGTATATTGTCACATGGGTTGGCTGGCGCTGGGGTTAGGCGTGTGTTTCGCCATGTCTTGGGGGATTTGTATGCACTTTTTGGTTTGGCGTGATAACTTGGTCATGGGTGTCCAGATTGGGATCTCGCTTATTGCCGGGATTATGTTTGGTGCAATGATGGCCCTTGTCGCGCGCTTTACGCGCCACAGGTATAAGCTAACCCCATGGGATCAGCTATGAAACGTGCAAGTGATGGGCAGTTGTTGGCCGCAGTTTTGGGCGTGCCTGTGGGGGCGTTATTGCTGCTTTCGGGCATTAGCGCGCTGTTTGGTGAAACGAACACGAGCGCGACGATAGCGATTGGCTGCGCAATGGTTCTGATGCTGTCATCGCTTTTGCCGCAAATGGCAGGGGTGCGGTTTGCAACAAATGGGCCAAGATCGCTGCAAAACAGGCTGGGGTTTTGGGGCGCGTTTTTCGCGATGATGCTGCTGGGGCAAATGCCAAACGCGGATCAACCTCTGGCACGGGCGGCACTGGGCTGGTTGCTGCTGGCATTGGTGATCGCGCTGATCGGCGGGATGGATGCTGCGCGCCATATCAAATCCTTACGCCGCCATCCGCGCGCGCTGCGCAAGGTTTGGCGGGACATGATGTTTGGGGTGGCTTTTGGGCTTATCTTGTGTGCGTCAAACGCCCTTGCCAAAGGTGCATCACCCGCGCAAGCGCTGTGGGCTGGGTTGATGTTTTGCGGGGCAATTCTGACCGCGCCACAAGTTTCTTTCGCAAGGGCGTTGCCTATGCCAAATCGGCGCTTGGCCATCCTGTCACTCGCATATGGCATTTACTTTTCAGCTCTGATGGTCATTTTCGCCTTTGTTGTGAATCTTGGCCAAAAGGAGGGCGGCGAAGTAATGGCAATGTTGATCGGTGGTGTACTCGGTTCTTTTGTCTACATCAGCATCATTGTTGCGCGACAAATAGCAAAGCGGGGTTAACCTAACGCACCGCGTCCAATTCTGCGTCTTTCAACGTGCAATCGCGGATCACGTCGGGCCCGCAGCGGCGGGGTTTCAGGTCTTTGGTCAGGCAAATGCGCGCCTCTTGGATCATGCCCGATTTGCAGGTGATGGTGATTGCGTCGCGTGTCAGGGCTGGGTTTGCCTCGACAAACGCGTCTTCAATCACGGATGCGGGCACGGTCAGATCGCGGGTGATACCTGCAAAAATTGGCGGGATCGTTACGCTGTCATAGGCGCGGCGCATGGTGCTGTAGTATTCGACAGATGATAGGCCCGAGCAGCGGCCGTGTTTCTTCCATTGATAAAACGCCAGACCTGATCCGCCCATGATATCGGCCATGGCCGCAGTGGCCCCGCGTGAGGGATCATTGGCGCCGCTGCTGCAATAGCTTGGAAAGCCAGACTCGTATTGCGGC
>CAWUUC010000154.1:0-4057 GCA_963924905.1 uncultured Paracoccaceae bacterium | reverse complement strand
ACCTCGCGCAGCGCCCAGGACACAAAGGCCCCCACAGCGCAAATCGTGATGATCTGCCACAGCCCGCCTTGCATCAAAGGGGCAAAGCCAAGCCCGTTTTCCACCGCTGGCGGGTCGATCGATACCAGCCAGGGGTTCCAGGTCGGGCCCATTGCCGCACCGTAAAAGATCAGCAAGGTGCCAAGGGCCGCGAAGAAGAAGGTCGTGACCCCAAAGAAGCCGACGTAGAACGGTCCAACCCAAAAATCGAACAGGTTGCCGCCGATCAGCGTGCCACCGGGCACGCGGTATTTTCGTTCGAAGCTGAGCAGTGCCATACTTCCTTCTCCGCGTTAGGACGTAAGCCCAAATGCGCCATGCGCCTTGGGTCGTCAGGGTGATGTTGTGATCTGGTGCGGGCGGCGCACGTCGCCCGCACCAATATTAGCTCAGATTACTCTTGTGCGACGGGCGCATAGCCATATTTAGCATTTGCTTTGTCGAACCAGTTGTAAGCTGGGGTAGACAGCAAGACGAGATGGATCATCGCTGCCAAGAGGAAGAGGAAAACCCCCTGCGCCACGAAAACGCGACGTGGATCAAAAATCAGCCAGATTTTGTAAAACTTGCTCATATCTTGATCCCCCTCAGAACCACGGTTGCCAGAACCAAACGGCCACATGCGCGACGACGGCGATGGTCGCAAACAACCAAAGCCCGCTCATGTAGACCGAGTGCAGCTCTTGCGCCTGCTGGTCTGTAAGACCTGTAAACGACAGGTCAGATTTATCAGCCATAGTATCCTCCGGATATTTGGACTGCCGCCGCATTCCCTGCGGCTGGGTCACGGTGGGCGGAATGCCCAACCGATGGTTCGCCCCCCCAAAAGGGAAAAGCGAATTCTGGATGCGCGGCCTTAGCCGCGAAAAATCATTGGCGTGACAGCCTGTGCATCTTTCAGCGCCCGCGCCACTGGCCCCAGACGGGGCAGTTTGGCGTGACGGACCAGCTGATACAGCCAACCGACGATATGTGGGCCAACCGCAACACTGAAAATCAATGCAAAATAGATGAAATACTCGGCCTTATTCACGGTCTTAACATGATGAATATCGCCGTTTACGGAGTAGTCACTCATGGTCTTCCTCCCTCAGTTTGTAAAAGCATTGCCCCTGGCAAACCCTCTACGGTTTCGCGGACCACACGTTCAGCCCCCGAATCCAGCGCTGCCTTTTCGGCAGCATCGCGCAAGGTGCGCGCGGCGCTGATACGGGTTAGAATGGGGTGGGTATTTACGATGCGGTCCAAAGCCGCCTGTGCATCGGCATCCCAAGGGAAGTCGCGGCGCAGTGTCGTGGGTGTCGCCGCAGCCGAGTCCATGTCCGACCCCAAAGGCAGGATATGGAACAGTGCGTCAAATAGGCTGTTGCAGACCTCTTGCAAAATCCAAACTGCGCCCGCATAGCCCATCATCGGCGTGCCTGTCGCCCGGCGGATCGCAGCGCCCGGAAAGGACGCAGGGATAAAGCTGGGTGCAGGGCCAAAGCCGCCCTTAAGTTCGGCCAGATACATCCGCTCATTGATGGACCCCATCACCACCAAGGGGCGATGTTGTTTCAATAGACCACGGATCGCCTCGTTGTTGGTTTTCTTGCCAGGCTCGCGGGCCACCGCAAAGGCACAAGGCAGGCCCAAATCAGATTCCAGATAGTTACGGATGCCGCGCGCATAGGTCTCGGATGCAACAATCGCAAAAGAGGCTGTGGCAAAGAAATCTTGAGTAACAGAGCGCCACAGATCCCATACGGGTTTCAGGGTTGAATGCTTTTCACGCTCGATAAAAGGCTCTGGGTCAAGGCCCAGCATCTCGCCCAAAGTCCGCAGGAATTTCGTGGTGCTGTCGACGCCAATCGGGGCCTGCAAATAGGGTTTGCCCAAGATTTCGGCCAAACCACGGCCAAATTCGCGGTACATGACGATATTGGCATCCGCATTGACCAGATTACGCATTTCGGCGACATGCGCGCCTAATGGCATGACCAGATTGATCTCAGCGCCAATGCCTTCGACGAGACGGCGGATTTCGTGTAAATCCGATGCCATATTGAACACGCCATACATAGGGCCCAGAAGGTTCACGCGGGGGCGAGAACCTTCTGGACGCTTTGCCTCGGGCGGCATACGGCCCTTGGTCATGCCAAATTCAGTAAAAATCCATGTCATTGCGCGATCTGCGGTTTGCCATTGATCTTCATCAATGGTGCGCGGCAAAAAGCGTTGGATGTTGGTCCCCATCGGGGTGACGCCGCCGCCGATCATCTCGGCGATTGAGCCCGTCACAACCACTGCGGGCAGCGCAGGGTCGAGCGTTTTCCACGCCCGCCACATTGCGCCTTCGGTGCCATCGCGGCCCAATTCCTCTTCGCCAAGCCCTGTCACCACAATGGGCAGCTCATGCGGGGGCAAGGCGTCCGTGTAGTGCAAAACCGACGTGACCGGCAGGTTTTCGCAGCCAACTGGGCCATCAATCACCACTTGCAACCCTTTGACGGCGCAAAAGGCATAGACCGCCCCCCAATAGCCGCCAGCGCGATCGTGATCTTGGACCAGCATCAGATCATCTCCTCTGCTTTGGCAGCGCGCGCAGCCTTGTCCAATTTCTTTTGGTGCACTTCGCGGAAATCGGGGCGCAGATTTGGCGCGCCCTCCCAAATTCCAGCGGTATCGCCAGTGCCCACACCTTCAAAAAAGGCTTTCATATCTTCCATACGGGCGCGGCCTGCCATGGCGGCATTGACCACTTGACCCAAGGACCCTGCCCCCGCTGGGCCCATCAAGGGGCGCGCGGAAATCAGATTGGTGAAATACAAAGATGGGATCGCCTTTTCTTTGGCCTTTTGCACAAGGGGGGTTGTGCCAATGGCAAGATCAGGGCGGATCGCCTCCATCGCGGAAAGATCGTCTTCTAGGGATGCACGGAATTTCACCTTGACGCCGCGCGCCTCTAGCCATTCCAGATCAGGGGCAGACCATGGCGTTTTGGGGCAAGCGGTCCCCACATATGGTACATTCGCGCCAGATTCGATGAGCAGACGCGCCACCAGCAATTCAGACCCTTCATAGCCCGAAAGTGTGATCGTCCCCTTGATCGGGCTGCCCGCAAGCGCACCCTTAATGGCGGGCAAAAAGGCGTTTTGCGCTGCCGCAATCTGGGCTGGATTGACGTTATAGGCGTCCCCAATGGCCGCAAGCCAAGCCGCTGTGCCATCATGGCCCACGGGGGCGGAACCGACAATTTTACGGCCTGCGGATTGGAATTCGCGCACGGCGGCTGTGTAGAAGGGATGAATTGCTGCGACCACATCGCAATCAAGGGCCGCATAAAGTTCGCGCCATTCGCGGCAAGGCACCACGGGACCCGCAGCCAGGCCCATCGGTCCCAACATCGCGCCCAGCATCATCGGATCGGCGGGAAACATTTCACCCAAAAGGGCGACAGCAGGACGGTCAGAGCGACCAGATGCCGGCGCGGCCACTGGCCCTGCCTCGATCTCGGCGCGGGCATATTTCAACATCGCGCCCGCCAAGACATCCTTTGCCTCGGCATGGGTGGGGATGCCAAACCCTGGCACATCGATGCCCACAATGCGAACACCGTTGATTTCACTGGGCAAAAGTTTCAGGGGCACACCGCTGGCGGTTGGCACGCAAAGATTGGTCACCACAATGGCGTCATAGCGTTCCGGATCGGCCAATTCATGTACCGCGTCACGGATATCTTCAAACAATTTGCCGGTAACCAGCGATTCCGAATTGAAGGGGACATAACCTACGGAACGGCGGGCGCCGTAAAAATGCGACACGAAGGTCAATCCATAAACGCAGCAGGCCGAACCTGACAAAACCGTGGCCACACGGCGCATCCGCAAGCCAACCCGCAAAGACCCAAAGGCGGGACACATACTTTGGGGTTTGTCATGCGGGCCTTTGGGGTAATCGGCGGCATATTGGTCAAGCAGTTCTGAATTGCCCGCCGCGCGGGCCGCTGCATCCATCGTCGCAGCCCCAGCGTGACAGC
>CAWUUC010000153.1:0-2917 GCA_963924905.1 uncultured Paracoccaceae bacterium | reverse complement strand
TAAAAGATGGCTTGCCGAATGCGATTTCCAAGGCCACCTGCGCGTTGATGGCCGCCTCATTAGAATTTGCACGCAATTCTGGCATTACTGATATTGTGACCGTCATTGATCCGATTATGGACCGCGTTTTGCGCCGATCAGACTGCGCCCCGTATGATTATGTTGGTCGCCGCACTCCAATGGGTAAAGTCGATGCGATGGCTGCATTGCTAGATTGTACCCAAGACCGCATTGACCGCGTGCGCGCCTTTGGCGGGCTGTCGGGCGATCTTTTTATTGGGGATGATGATTTGCGCGCCTTACTTGATCGGCGCAAGCTGTTGGCAGATAATGTCGTGGCCATGCCGCCCCGCGACATCACAGGCAAAGAGAATTTTCAAAAAGCTTTCTTAGAATATTGCCATCATCAGATCGCATCGGCTGAAACCAAAGAGGAACTGGACGCTGCGATAGCCTTGGTTGGCGTTCTGGCACAGCGGTCAAATCGGCAGGATTTGTTTGAGCTGAAAAACGTGGTGCGGATGTAATTTACCACTCTCTAAACATTGGCCCCACAACCAAGAGAGGCCAATGTTGCAGATCGTTAACATTCGAAACAATGCGTTCAAATCTTTGCCCCATTGATTCTGCCGTCAACATCCGTCAAGGCTAGGCGGCAGCAATGGAGATGATAAAGATGGCACAAGAGACCCGTATTGATCGCACTTTCGCACGACTGGCGCGTGACGGCAAAAAGGCTTTTGTGTCTTATATCATGGCGGGTGATCCCGATCTGGACCGCTCGCTTGCGGTGATGAAGGGGTTGCCAAAGGCGGGGGTAGATATCATCGAATTGGGCCTGCCCTTTACCGATCCAATGGCGGATGGCGAAACCATTCAATTGGCGGGGCAACGCGCACTTGAAGGTGGGATGACCTTGGACAAGACGCTGGATATGGTGCGGTCTTTTCGCGCCGATGATGGTGAGACGCCCATTGTGATGATGGGCTATTATAACCCAATCTATTCACGCGGCGTCGATCTGTTTTTGCAACAGGCGGTGTCTGCGGGGATTGATGGGTTGATTATCGTGGATTTGCCCCCCGAAGAAGACAGCGAATTATGTATCCCCGCCCAAGCAGCTGGTATGAATTTTATCCGTTTGGCCACGCCCACCACAGATGCCAAACGCCTGCCCAAGGTTTTGCAAAACACCTCTGGTTTTGTCTATTATGTCTCGATCACAGGGATCACTGGTGCCGCTGCCGCAAAGCCGTCCGATGTTGCCCCCGAAGTGGCGCGGATTAAGGCATCAACAGATTTGCCCGTCATCGTCGGGTTTGGCATCAACACGCCTGACAGCGCCAAGGCGATTGCCGGTGTTGCAGATGGCTGCGTTGTTGGATCTGCCATTGTCAAAGAAATTAGCAGCGGCAAGTCCGTGGCCGATGTTTTGGATTTTGTCGCCAAGCTGGCAGCAGGCGCGCATTCCGCGTGAATTGACGCTGCGATCAAGGTGACAGATCCCTCCGTTTCGGTCATCTTAACCGTATACGGAGGACCAAGATGACCCAATATCCCCATATGCTGCGCCCTTTGGATTTGGGCCATGTGGTTTTGAAAAACCGCGTGATGATGGGGTCAATGCATACGGGCCTAGAGGAATTGGGCGATTGGGGCCGCGTCGCTGCATTTTATACCGCCCGCGCCAGTGCGGGTCTGATCGTCACAGGTGGTATGGCCCCTAATGCCGAAGGCGGGGTTTTTCCCGGGGCGGCGGGGCTGTTTTCAGATAAAGACATCGCCAATCACCGCCACGTCACTGATGCTGTGCACGCTGCGGGGGGGCGGATTGCGATGCAGATTTTGCACGCGGGGCGTTACGCCTATGGGCGCGACTGTGTGGCCCCATCAGCAATCAAATCCCCTATTTCGCCCTTTTCACCCCATGCGTTAGATGCGGTTGGGATCGAAAAGCAAATCACCGATATTGTTACCGCCGCCCAGCGTGCCCAAGAGGCAGGCTATGACGGCGTTGAGATTATGGGTTCTGAGGGGTATTTTCTGAACCAATTTTTAGTCACCCATACCAATCAGCGCAGAGATGACTGGGGTGGCAGTTATGCCAACCGAATGCGGCTGCCTGTTGCGGTGATGGCCCGTGTGCGTGCTGCGGTTGGACCGAGTTTTATCCTGATCTATCGCATATCCTTGATTGATCTGGTTCCTGATGGATCAACTTGGGAAGAGGTGATCTTGTTGGCGCAAGCTATTCAGGCAGCAGGGGCCAGTATTTTGAATACAGGCGTCGGTTGGCACGAGGCGCGTATTCCGACCATTGCCACTTCGGTTCCGCGTGCCGCCTTTGCCCATTTGACCGCGCGCTTGCGGGGGGTGGTGACGATCCCTGTCATTGCGTCAAACCGCATCAATGCCCCCGAATTGGCCGAACAGATTTTGGCCGATGGCGGTGCAGATATGATCTCGATGGCGCGGCCCTTTTTGGCGGACCCTGATTTTGTAACCAAGGCCGCGCAGGGACAGCGGGCCGCAATTGCGCCGTGTATTGCCTGTAACCAGGCCTGTTTGGATCATACGTTTTCAGGCAAATTGACCAGTTGCTTGGTCAATCCGCGCGCCTGCCATGAAACCGAACTGCGCTATGACCCAACCCCAGTTGCCAAAAAAATTGCTGTGGTGGGGGCGGGTGCTGCGGGGATGATGGCCGCACTGGTGGCATCAGGCCGTGGGCATCATGTCACGTTGTTTGAATCTGCGATGGCGCTGGGTGGGCAATTGAACCTTGCACGTCAAGTGCCTGGGAAAGAAGAGTTTGACGGCCTGATGGATTGGTTTTCCTTTGAAATTGCACAGTCCAAAATTGATCTTCACCTTGGCAGAACTGCCATGCTTGCTGACCTTCAAGGCTATGATGAGA
>CAWUUC010000152.1:0-2961 GCA_963924905.1 uncultured Paracoccaceae bacterium | reverse complement strand
TCCAGCGCCGCATCATCATTGACCACGCGCAATTCAATAAGATCACCTAAAGGCACGGCTGATACAAACACGGGCGCATAAAATGCCTTTGACATATGATGCAGCAATTTCCAGCCACCGCCATGATCCAAACTGGACCATGAACACACAGGCCAAGTATCATTTAACTGCCAAATTAGCGTTCCCATGCAATGCGGTTTCAAGGACCGCCAATGGGTGACGGCGGTTTTAATCGCCAACCCCTGTTGGATTTGGGACAAATAGACAAAGTTTTCAAAATCGATCGGAAAGCGGAAATAGCGAAACATGGTTTCGGCAATCCGCGCATTGCCGCCTGCGTTCTTTTGATGGCTTTCCATCACGGGGGCTGCAATGTTGAAATCCTTTGGGTCGGCAAAGCGGCGGATCACATCCATAGAGGGATAGGATTGAAACCCAAACTCACTGCAAAAACGGGGCGAGACATCCCGGTAATGGTCAAAATCGCGCCCTTCATGCCAGACGGACCAAAAATGCATATCGCCCTTGGAATCGTCGTGCCATGTGTCGCCAAAATCCATCGGACCCGGGCTGGGGCTGGACGGCCACCAGACGGCCTCTGGCACGGCGGATTTTAGCGCGACCTCAATCGCACGGTTCAAACGGTCATAGGCCACCAGATACAGATCCCGATTGGCGCGGGTTTCGGGGAACCATGTCAGCGCACCGATCAATTCATTATCACCGCACCATAAAATCATGCTGGCATGATGATGCAGGCGTAGGGCTTGCTCGCGCACCTCTATGCTGACATCGGCCAAAAATGCCGTATCGGCGGGATAAATATGGCACGAAAACATGAAATCTTGCCAGACCATCAGGCCCAATTCATCGCAGATGTCATAGAACCAATCGGGTTCATACCGCCCGCCGCCCCAAACGCGGATCATGTTCATATTGGCGTCCACGGCTGATTGCAGCAAATCGCGCGTGGCCTCGGGCGTGATCCGTCCTGCAAGCGCATCTGCGGGGATCCAATTTGACCCTTTGGCGAAAATATCGCGGCCATTGATATTAAACTTGAACCCAAGCCCCGCCGCATCACGGGTGTTGATCAACTGGGCCGCCCGCAGACCAATGCGGCGCTGCAGGATTTGACCCGCGCAAGTCACCGTCAGATCATGCAAGGGCTGTTTGCCTGCCCCCGCAGGCCACCAAAGGTCAGGATTTTCAATCCGCAAGGTGACGGCGTCTTGCCCCGCCCCACTGACGCCGCAGAGCGTTGCCGTCATCGCCCCCGCCCCCGTTACCGTCACATCGACAAATCGCGGGCCATGCGATTGGCTGATCACCAGATCGGGCATCACCACGGCGGGCGTCAAATATAGATCGCCATAAAGCCCGAATGTGGCCAAGGCGATGTTCCAATCCCATCCAAAATCACAAGACGGTTTTCGCAGCATATTGCCGTTATGGATCGGGGTATTATTGGCCGAAAATGGCACAAAATAAGGCTGGGCTGCTTGGCGTTTTGCGGCCTCAATCTCAGGCGAACGAAAGGTGATGGAGATGTCATTTTCGCCCAAACGTAAGGCGTCTGACAGATCAACCCGATAGCTGCGAAACATACTGTCGGACCGATGGACGACGTGACCATTGACCGCAATTTCCGCCACCGTGTCCAGCATGGAAATCACCAACGTCAGATCTGTGCGATCTACCACAAAATTACGGCGCACGACCCAGTCGCGGCCACAAATCCAGCGCAGATCATATTCATTGCGCCCAAAATAGGGATCAGGGATCAGCCCCGCCGCATTCAAAGCTGATATTCCATCCCCCGGCAGCGTGATAGGCGCAGCATAATCCCCCGCCAAATCCTGCAACTGCCACAGTCCCAAAAGGTCTTGCATGATTACAGGCGCAATTCGCTGGCAACGTCGAACAAAGACGCCTTGGACATATCCACGCGCAAATGCACCTCTGTGCCTGCCGGAATGCGGCGTTCTACGGGGACACGCACCGACATTTGCACCCCATTGGCCACAAGCCAGACCAGACTGTCTGCGCCCATCGGCTCGTCTATTTCGACAGTGGCAGGGATGGTCAGGCCCGCAATCGGGGCATCGATGATTTCCAAATGCTCTGGGCGCAGACCCAGAATGGTTTTGGGATTGTCGCGCAAAGCGCCGCCTTCATATCCCGCCAATTGCAGCTTGGTCTGGCCAAATTGATAGGCCGTCCCCCCATCCACGATCTGACCATGCAAAAAGTTCATCGAGGGCGAGCCGATAAACCCCGCCACAAACAAATTGACGGGACGATTGTAAATCTCTTGTGGGGCGGCGAGTTGTTGGATGATTCCGCCGCGCATGACGGCAATTCGGTCGGCAAGGGTCAGCGCCTCTATCTGGTCATGGGTGACGTAAACCATCGTGTTTTTCAAACGGCTGTGCAGGCGTTTGATTTCCACACGCAGTTCGCTGCGTAATTTCGCATCAAGGTTCGACAAAGGTTCGTCGAACAAAAACACATCGACATCGCGCACAAGCGCACGGCCGATCGCAACCCGCTGACGCTGCCCCCCTGATAGGGCTGCAGGTTTGCGGTCCAGCAGATTTTCCATCTGCAAAATTTCGGCCGCGCGGGCGACACGTTTGTCAATCTCGTCTTGCGGAACCTTGGCGTTTTTCAGACCAAAGGACAGATTTCCCCGCACCGTCATTTGTGGATAAAGCGCATAGGATTGAAACACCATGCCAATGCCACGCTCGGACGGCTCTGCCCAAGTGACATTTTTGCCCTTGATGAAAATCTGCCCATCGGTGATGTCCAAAAGACCCGCCAAACAGTTCAAAAGCGTGGATTTGCCACAGCCCGATGGGCCGAGTAGGACGATAAACTCGCCCTCGGCCACATCAAGGCTCATTTGCTTTAGAACCGAGACACTGCCAAAACTTAGGGTCAAATCTTTGACTTCGA
>CAWUUC010000151.1:0-8203 GCA_963924905.1 uncultured Paracoccaceae bacterium | reverse complement strand
GTAACGACATCAACAGAATCGCCTTCATCCTTGCCAATCAAGGCGCGCGCCAAAGGAGAGCGGATGTTGAGCAGATTTTTTTCAATATTGGCTTCGGTTTCACCGACAATTTGAAACGTCTTTTCTTCGCCACTGTCTTCGTCGACCAAATCCACGGTTGCGCCGAACTTAATGGACCCCGAAAATTTAGTTGGATCAATCACTTCGGCCAACGAAATGATCGCCTCAAGTTCCTTCACGCGGCCTTCAATGAAGCTTTGTTTTTCACGGGCGGAATGATACTCTGCATTCTCGGACAAATCGCCATGTTCGCGCGCCTCGGCGATCGCCCGAATGATTGCAGGGCGTTCAACCGATTTCAACTGCTTCAACTCTTCATCCAGCGCGATGAAACCACCGCGCGTCATTGGGATTTTTTCCATAGTCCACCTAAAATGGGCGTCAGTTTACATAAGAACAAGGTCACGCTCCAAAACGGACCATGACCTTGTTCGACGTCGGGTATACCTGACCTGACAGGGCCACAGAATGCAAGAGGCAATAGCGGTCTGCCTTGATCCGTCCTAAAACCATTGCCCGGGTTCCATCAGGCCCAAATCCATCAATTGCTGACTATGCCATTGAAATGGAATAGATTTTTTCCAAAAGTAGGTATTGATTGCAAACCGCGACCCTGCATTGGCCCGCAGCGCCTTTGCGGTGCGAAACGAGACAATCGCGGTGGTCAAGTTGTTGTGCCAGGGGCAAGCATAGGTGTTCATTTCCGGATCTGATAACGTAAAATCATCGCGCAACGTCACACCCTGCTTGGCCCGAAACAGTGCGATGCGGTCAACTTTACGTTTGTCTGCCGGCACATATTCCTCAAATCGCCAGCGCAAACCGCCAAAAAAATCCATCTGCCTTTCAGTGGACTCTTTGCCATTGCGCGCCAAGGCATAATAGCCCGATTTATCCAGATGCGCGGTTTCAAGGGACACGGCATCGGGAAATTCAGTTAAATCCCCCGCATATAAATCGATCACATAGCTGACCATGGCATCGCGGCGTTCTTCGGTGTGGAAAATTAACATTTCACGCACCGAGCGATGCTCACAAAACGGGAAAAACAGATATTCAGCATTAAAACAGTAATAAATCCACACATTAGGGGCGGCGGCAATCACTTGATTGACGGCAAAAACCAAGGCACTTTCTGCATAAATATCGGTATCAATGCGGCAAATCTTAGCCGCAAGTTCTGCAGGCACTTGTAAGTCAGGATCAGCGAGCAAAATCACAGGCGAAAAGCCCATGTTCAAATGATGTCGCAAACAAGTGTCCACCTCAATCGGATCTTCGGCAAAGATCAAGGCAATGGGGCCTTTTGCCAGCAAAGACCGACTGTTCTGTAAAAAGTCGCTAAAGTTTTGAAAACGCACCGTGAAATTCCTCTGGGGTCAAAATCCCATTTTTATCTTAGGATGAAGTTAATGCGATTGCAAAGATGCCAATCACCAGAGTTGCAGCGGACCCTGCAAAGCGTGTAAAGCCTTTTCATCCAAACGAGGCCAATATGTCCCAGACCGATCCCAAAAAACTGTTCATCAAGACCTATGGTTGTCAAATGAACGTCTATGACAGCGAACGCATGGCCGAGGCGATGGGCGCGGATGGCTATGTTACGGCGGCCAGCGCCGAAGAGGCGGATATGGTCTTGATCAATACCTGCCATATCCGCGAAAAGGCGTCGGAAAAGCTGTATTCAGATTTGGGGCGTTTACGCAAACTCAAGGCGCAAAACCCAAAGATGAAAATCGGTGTGGCGGGTTGTGTGGCCCAAGCTGAGGGCGCGGAAATTCTGCGCCGCGCGCCGCAAGTCGATTTGGTCGTTGGGCCCCAAGCCTATCATCGTCTGCCGCAAATGGCGCGCAACACCTATGCTGACAAGGGCCAACAATTGGATACGGATTTTCCAATGGAGGACAAGTTTGACCGTTTGCCCGCCCTGCGAAATTCACGCGGTCCGATGGCATTTTTGACGGTGCAAGAGGGCTGTGACAAATTTTGTGCCTTTTGTGTCGTGCCCTATACGCGCGGTGCCGAGGTGTCGCGCCCTGCAGATCGTATTTTGACCGAAGCGCGGGATCTGATCGCGCGTGGGGTGCGCGACATCACGCTTTTGGGTCAGAATGTGAATGCTTATCACGGTACGACCACTTTGGCGGGGCTGATTTATCAATTGGCAGACCTGCCGGGATTAGAGCGGATCAGGTACACCACCTCGCATCCCAATGACATGAGCGATGACTTGATTGCGGCCCACCGCGATCTGCCCCAGTTGATGCCCTATTTGCACCTGCCCGTCCAATCAGGGTCGGACCGCATCCTTAAGGCCATGAACCGCAAACACACGGCAGATCAATATCTGCGCCTGATTGACCGCATTCGCACCGCGCGTCCTGATATTTTGTTGTCGTCCGATTTCATCGTGGGTTTTCCCGATGAAACAGATGCAGATTTTGCAGCAACCTTGGATTTGATCGAAAAAGTGGGCTTTGGCCAATCTTATTCGTTCAAATACTCGGCCCGTCCCGGAACCCCTGCGGCCGAAAAGCCCGATGTCGACAATGCAATAGCTGACGACCGTTTGCAGATTTTACAAGCCCTTTTGACCCGTCAACAAGTGGCGATCCAATCCGCTATGGTGGGGCGCGAGGTGACGGTTCTTTACGAAAAAGCGGGGCGTCTGGAAGGGCAGATGGTCGGCAAATCTGACTACTTGCACGCAGTCCATGTCACAGATCCAACTGGCAAGATCGGTCAATTGGCGCGGGTCAAGATTACGGCGGCGGTGACCAACTCGCTTGCGGGCGAGGTGATGGCAAAATAGCCGCACACTGTTTATCCAAAGGCAACAATACCCCATACATCTGCCCATCATTTAGAATGTGGCAACAATGGGGGTATTTTGCCACAATTCTAACAAATTCCACTTTACTTTGCGCCCCCTTGGCGGCACAACACTAGATAATGATTTTTTACGGTTTGTATATTTTAAGGAGCAGGTCATTTGCGGACCCTTTTTAATGCGATAAATGCGATGCTGGGCGCGGTTGTGCTGACCATTAGCCTTTTGGTCGCAAGTGGTGCGATGGCGCAAACCGCCCCTCAGGTGACAGGTCGTGTAGATTGGGGCATCTGGGTTGACGACGATGGATGTATGCACTGGTGGGCTGATGGCGGTGTCGAGGGTTATATGCTGGACCGCGTCAATCCAAAGACAGGTAAACCCGTTTGTATCAAACGCAACACTTGCATGGTGCAAAATACCGATCAACTGTTTGCAACGGACTCTGCGCATCTGACCACCCATGGCCGTCAATATCTGGCGCAATTCTTTCGCAGTTCGGGCGCGTTTGGCTATGGCATCTATGGCCACACAGATTCGCGTGCCTCGGATGAATATAACATCAATCTGTCGGAACGTCGCGCAAGGGCAGTTGCGGATGTTGCACGGTCGGTCGGTGGCAGGGTCGAGCGCGAAATTGGCTATGGCGAGCGCCAGCCCATCGCGCCCAATGACTCCGCAGCCAATATGCAGCGCAATCGTCGTGTTGAAATCGTTTGCTATCGGTGGTGATGAACATGACAAAAGTGAGCGCAAATATGAAAATCTGGCTTTCCTTGCCCTTGACGGCGGTGCTTCTATCTGGATGTTCAGAAGGTTTGCGCCCCTATAGTGGTGCAAATTCTTTGATCGCAGCACCCATCGACCGTGGCCTTGACCGCGGCACACTCAGGGATGGAAATGCAGCGATTGTCTATGATCCTGATGGTTGCCAAGGGTGGTTGATTGACGATGGACTTGAGGGGTATTCAGGGCGTCGGTTTGATCCAGTTTCGGGATTGCCTGTATGCAATAACCTTTATCCACCCGGAACTGTAATTGGCGATTATCAAAACGACCCCAATAGGGTTCTTCCTGACTTTGTAAAAAGCAGGTTCTAGGCCGCGCTCAGGCACTGCGCGCCCATTTGGTGGCACAGGGCCGATGACAGGTGATAAACAATCTCATGTCAAAGGTCGCAGCATAATTGCTGCGACCTTTTCAATTTGATCGGACGCCCAAGATACAGGCGTTTTTGATCAAGACACCACAATTTGTGGACTGTCACAATAAATTCGCTTGCCAGATCCCTTGTCGCATTTCAAACTAAGGTTAAGTCAAGCCTTCGTTCTGCCAACACAAAGGAGACCGCACTTGGGCATCAGCGCGCTGACCCCCCCGAAAACCCCCGAGGATCTTGTGGAAACACTTCTCGAATTTCCAGACAATCGACTGTTGATCAGTCTTTGCGGTGAATTTGATCGCAATCTGGCACAGGTCGAACATCAGATGGGGGTCCATGTTTTACGGCGCGGCAATCGTCTGGCAGTGATTGGGGACAGGGAGTCACGCGATCAAGCATCGGCTGTGTTGCGCGGTCTTTATGCCCGCCTAGAAGCTGGGCGCGCCATTGATGCCGGCGATATCGACGGTGCAATTCGTTTAGGGCGCCCCATGCCTATGGATATCACCTTGGCCGATGGGGCCGAACAAATAGAGATGTTCACAGGCGATGGGAGTGTTGAATTACGCACGCGCAAAAAACCTGTTGAGCCGCGCACGGAGGCCCAAAAAGCCTATGTCGCCAATTTGTTCAATCATGAACTGGGATTTGGCATTGGTCCAGCGGGAACGGGCAAAACCTATCTTGCAGTTGCCGTGGGGGTGACGATGTTGCTTTCGGGCGCTGTCGATAAAATCATATTATCGCGCCCCGCGGTCGAGGCGGGCGAGCGCTTGGGATTTCTTCCCGGCGACATGAAAGAAAAAATCGATCCTTATATGCAGCCGCTTTATGACGCGCTGAACGACTTTTTGCCGCAAAAACAGCTGGCAAAACTGATGGAAGACAAGCGGATCGAAATCGCACCTTTGGCCTTTATGCGCGGTCGGACCTTATCTAACGCCTTTGTCGTCCTGGATGAGGCGCAAAATGCCACCGCCATGCAGATGAAGATGTTTTTGACCCGCTTGGGCCAAGGCAGTCGCATGGTGATCACGGGGGATCGCAGTCAGGTCGATTTGCCGCGTGGTGTGGCCTCAGGTCTGGCAGAAGCCGAGCGCATCCTAAAGGGCGTTAAAGGCGTGTCTTTCAACTATTTCACATCCAGCGATGTTGTGCGCCACCCCTTGGTTGCGCGCATCATCGAGGCCTATGAAAAAGAAGAAGGGCATCCCAGCTAGCATCTGCGGTTTGCCCAATAGGGTTTGGGCAAACTGACCGCTTGAGGGGCGCGCGCGCATCGGTTATTTAGGGCTATGGACCCACTTATTGACGTAATCATCGAAGACGACCGATGGTCTGATTTAGACAATCAGGCCCAAGCTGCGGGCCTTGCGACATTTGAAGCGCTTGGTTTGCCCGTCGCAGGATTCACACTCTGCGTGATGGGTTGTGATGACGCACGGATTATGGAGTTGAACGGGGATTTTCGCGGCAAGCCAAAAGCCACCAATGTCCTAAGTTGGCCATCGCAAGAGCGCGGTGCAGTGCGCGATGGCGTTATGCCTGACCTGCCTGAACCTGGACCAATGGATGACCCCGAACATCTGGGCGATATCGCTATTTCCTTTGATACCTGCGCCGCCGAAGCCACAGCGGCAGGCAAATCTATGAATGATCATGTCACGCACTTGATCATTCATGGTATTTTACATCTGTTGGGCTATGATCATATAAGAGAAGCCGATGGCGATCTGATGGAGGCGTTGGAAGTGCGTATTTTGGCGGGGATGGGTCAGCCCAATCCCTACGCATAACTGACTAATTTGGAACAAGGACAAATGGGTAGTAGTCAAGACGTAAGAGATACCGATAGCGAAGATGACAGTAGCGAGACCGCAGGACGCGGTTTTTTTGGCAGATTGATGGGGGCCTTTAGCGGAAGCTCTAGCGAAAATATCACAGACATGGACGGCAACGCCGTGATCGGATCTGTGAAATCTGCACCAGTGCTGGGCCTTGGAAATTTACGCAGTCTGCGCGTCGATGATGTGGCCATTCCCAAAATCGAAATTGCCGCCGTGCCGTTGGATATCGGCAAAGATGATTTGGTCGCGGCCTTTCGCGATCACGGCTTTTCCCCACTGCCCGTCTATAAGGGCACGTTAGATCATCCCCAAGGATTGGTTTTGCTTAAGGATTTGGCGCTTCAGCATGGGTTTGGGGCTGGAGGGCGATTTAGTCTGAAAAAGATGCTGCGCCCTGTACTTTATGCGCCGCCGTCTATGCCGGCATCGGTTCTATTGCAAAAAATGCAGCACGAACGGGTGCATATGGCGTTGGTGATTGACGAATATGGCGGGGTAGATGGTTTGGTAACCATTGAAGACCTGATCGAAACTGTGATCGGCGAGATCGAGGATGAACATGACGAAGACGAAGGCGCCTTGTGGAAAGAGGAAAAGCCCGGTGTTTTCTTAGTTCAATCGACCGCCCCCTTAGACGAGTTTGAAACTGCAATCGGTTTAACGTTGCGCTCTGGCGACGAGGACGACGACATCGACACGTTGGGGGGGCTGATATTCTTGCGTGTGGGACGTGTGCCGTCACGCGGTGAAATCGTGCCGCACGAAAGTGGTGCGGAGTTCGAAATCGTCGATGCGGATCCCCGCCGTATCAAACGGATGCGCGTGCGACTTCCTGGATTGGGCATTGCTATGCCCGTGGATGAGGGCGCAAAGTGACCCAGCGCCAGCGCAATGCCGCCGCCGCCTTTTGCGTCGGTGCCATTGCCGCTTTGGGTCAATCCCCATTCGGGGTTTGGGGGGCGACCATTTTGGCGCTCGCAGCGCTGTTTTGGGCGATAGAACGCCAAACTCAACCGCAACATGCCGCTTTGATTGGGTGGGTTGGCGGCGCAGGTTATTTTTGTCTCAGCCTAAGTTGGATCGTATCGCCGTTTTTTGTTGATGCGCCGCGAGATGGGTGGATGGCGCCTTTTGCCTTGCTGATCATGGGATTTGGATTGGCCTTATTTTGGGCGGCGGCGGCAGCCTTTGCGGTTTGGTCTAAAAGACCACTTTTGGGGCTTGTGATCGGATTAACGGCTGCGGAATTGGCGCGGGGTTATGTGCTGACGGGATTTCCGTGGGCCTTGGTGGGACATATCTGGATTGACACGCCAGTGGCCCAGTGGGCGGCGGTTTTTGGACCGTCAGGATTGACCTTACTGACCTGTGTTTTGGCGGCAGGACTGTTGGGGCGGGCGCGGCTGGGGGCGGTCGGTGCTTTGATGGCCGTTTGGGGCCTTGGGGTTTGGCAACTGACCCAACCTATGCCAGCGGATACTGGCATACGTCTGCGTCTTGTCCAACCCAATGCCACACAATCACTGAAATGGGATGCCGATCAGGCACGGGTCTTTTTTGACCGCTTGATCACCATGACGGCGGTGAAGCCCGCGCCAGATTTGGTGATCTGGCCCGAAACCGCCCTGCCATATATGTTGGAATATGATCCTGAAGTGGCGCAAGTTATTGCCGATGCGGCAAACGGTGCAACCGTCGCAATGGGGCGTCAACGTGTTGATGGACCGCAAGGTTGGAACAGCCTATCGATCTTGTCCCCCGCAGGGATCGAGACGGCTATTTATGACAAACATCACCTTGTGCCATTTGGCGAATATATCCCCTTTGGCGACGCATTGTTTGAGTGGTTCAACATTTCTGCCTTTGCAGCGCAGACAGGCAATGCCTATACGGCAGGACCGGGGCCGCAGGTTTTAGACCTTGGCCCGCTTGGGAAAATGCTGCCTTTGATTTGTTATGAGGCCGTGTTCCCCCAAGATTTGCGGACCAAAACCCGCGCGACGTGGATATTGCAAATTACCAATGACGCATGGTTTGGCAAAATCACGGGCCCCTTTCAACACGCCGCCCAAGCGCGTTTGCGCGCCATTGAACAAGGACTGCCCTTGGTTCGTGTCGCCAATACTGGGGTCACGGCCGTCTATGACGCGCGCGGACGGATTTTGGCCGATCTGGACTTTGACGTTGCATCTTATTTGGATACGGTTTTGCCTGCGCCATTACCGCAACCCCCCTATTCTAGATATGGTGAATGGCCTGTTTTGGTGTTGTTAACTTGCTTGTCAGCCTTGTTTTTCAAAAGGC
>CAWUUC010000150.1:0-4316 GCA_963924905.1 uncultured Paracoccaceae bacterium | reverse complement strand
ATAATCCGCGTTGATCTCAATATACCGATTTGTCAGATCACACGTCCAAACGCGGCGCTTTGCACGGCCCATCCCCAGATCTACATGGATCACCAATTCTTGGCCCAACATATAATTTGCGCCATCTTCTTCACGGTATTTCGGATTGCGCCATCCCTTTGTTGCGACCAAAATATCGCCAAATTTGATCGTTAATTTGTCACGCTCGGCCATGGCACCAGACTTACCGATTGCCGCAACAATACGCCCCCAATTGGGGTCTTGCCCTGCGATAGCGGTCTTGACTAAGGGTGAATTTGCAATCGCCATCGCTGCCTTGTGGGCGTCACTGTCACTGGCCGCCCCTGTGATCGAGACCTCGACAAATTTTGTAGCACCTTCGCCATCACGAATGACTTGATGGGCGAGATTCATCATCACACCCGCAAGTGCCACCTCAAACGCCCTAAGCGCCGCACCCGTGAGGGGTGCCGCCTCTGATTGACCGGTCGCCGCCACCAACAAAGTATCAGAGGTCGAAGTATCGCTGTCCACAGTGATCGAATTGAACGTCCGGTCCACATTGCGCGACAGTATTTTTTGCAAATTTGCAGGGCTGATTTTTGCATCAGTAAAGATATAGACCAGCATGGTCGCCATATCTGGCGCGATCATCCCCGATCCTTTGGCGATCCCCGCGATGTGGATCACACCACCATCTCCCATGACAGTGGCCGCTGCACCTTTGGGGAATGTATCGGTGGTCATCATCGCATGGGCGGCCATTTCAATGCCGTCTTCGTGCAGATCGCTGGCCAATTGCGTCACGACATTGGTGATTTTTTCATGCGGCAACGGCTCGCCGATCACCCCTGTCGAAGAGGTGAAGACGCGGCTTGCCGGCAAGTTGAGCGCATTTGCAACCGATTCTGTGATGGCGGCAACGGACTGATCACCGACCGAACCCGTAAAGGCGTTCGAATTCCCAGAGTTGACCAAAATAGCTGCGCCTGCGCCCTGTTGCACCTTAATCCTTAGGTTTTCTTGACAAGCCCGCACACAGGCTGATCGGGTCGTGGAGCGCGTGAATACGCCCGCCATAGATGTGCCCGCTGCAAGGTGCACCAACATCACATCTTTGCGGTTTTGATATTTTATCCCCGCCTCAATAGCGGAAAATGACACGCCCTTTATGACCGGCAGGGCCGGAAATTCGGCAGGGGCCAAGGGCGAAACAGGTTTACCCCCGCCTTTCTTGGGCAATAAGGATTTCAGCTGCTTTTTCAAAGCTTTTGCTTTGGTCTTCCAGTCTTTTTTGCCCATGATAACACCCTATGCGATTATTGGCCCAGCAACGTCACGTCAGACAGCAGGTTCGGATCCAACCCCTCACCTGGTTTTTCGACCGTGGCAGCGTCGGTGATTTCTTTCAAATGCGCGCTCACCACTTTTTGTTGGATATCTGCCGTCAATTCTTCGCGCATCATGTCTAAGGTCGGTTTTTCCGCAATGCGGGTTTCTGTGACCAAGATCAGGTGATAGCCGAAATCAGATTTGACGGGCCCCGCAACCTTGCCAATTTCGGCCTCTACAACGGCATCTTCAAACGGTTGCACCATTGCACCCAACCCAAACCATCCCAATGCCCCGCCTTGGGCGCCTGATCCTGTATCGGTGGAGTTGGCTTTTGCCAGTTCCGCAAAATCTGCGCCATTATCCAACTCTTGTTTAAGTTCATTTGCCTTAGCCTCATCATCGACAAGAATATGAGACGCCGAATACTCTTTTTGTGGGGTGGCATCTTTGAACTTGTCGTCATAGGCCGCCTGCAGTGCTGCATCCGTCACAGCTGCCGTCACAACCGCCAAAAGTGCGCTGTTGGACAGATATTCGCGGCGGCTGTTTTCAAGGTTGATTTCGTCCATCTTGCTGATGCTGCCAGCGACCGACTGTTCCAGTGCCGTTTGCTGTACCAATTGGTCCAATATCCCTTTGAACAGCGTCTCATTGGGCAAAGATTTATATTGATCAGGCAATGATTCACGGGTCGCAATCATATGACCCAAGGTGATATTAGTGCCGTTTACCGTGGCCACAACTGTATCCGCAGTCACGTCTTGGGCCATGATTGGTGCACCAAGGCCCGCAATCAACGCAAAACTTGCCAGAAATAGATGCCTTTTCGCCATGTCACGTTCTCCTGATCTGTGCGCCGGTCCGCGCAGCGTTGACTAAGCCCTTGCCAGCCCTTACATCGCGACAGACACGTGTTCAGAGAGGGTTCGGTCTTATGACCTTCTAGGCAAGGCCGCAGTCGCGGGCAAGTGCCACAAAAACACATTTAGGATAGAAACGGTCTGGCGGAGAAAACATGCTGGGGTTCGGTGCATTAACAAAAAAGATTTTCGGCTCGCCGAATGATCGCAAAGTAAAATCTATTCGGCCATTGGTGGCAAAAATCAATGCGCTAGAGCCTGAATTTGCAGCGCTTAGCGATGACGGGATCAAGGCCAAAACTGCCGAATTGCAGCAGCGCGTTCAAACGGGCGGCGAAAGCCTTGATGCGGTTTTGCCCGAAGCCTTTGCCAATTGCCGCGAGGCCGCAAAGCGCGCCCTTGGGCTGCGCGCCTTTGATGTGCAGTTGATGGGTGGCATTTTCTTGCACCAAGGCAATATCGCTGAAATGCGGACGGGCGAAGGGAAGACGTTGGTTGCCACATTTCCCGCCTATTTAAATGCGCTGACAGGACGCGGCGTGCATGTTGTGACGGTCAATGACTATCTGGCACGCCGTGATGCGGAATGGATGAGCAAGGTTTATGGCGCATTGGGCCTGACCACAGGCGTTGTGGTTCCCTATCAACCAGATGCAGAAAAAAAGGCAGCCTACCGTGCCGATATCACCTATGCAACCAATAACGAATTGGGGTTTGATTATCTGCGCGACAACATGAAATCCTCGCTGGAAGATATGGCGCAGCGCGGCCATGCCTTTGCCATCGTTGACGAAGTCGATAGCATTTTGATCGACGAGGCACGCACGCCCTTGATCATTTCGGGCCCGTCCGAAGACCGCAGCGATCTTTATCTTCAAGTGAATGGGCTGATTCCAAACCTGACGGAAGAACATTATAAACTGGATGAAAAACAGCGCAGCGCCACATTTACCGAAGAGGGCAATGAGGCGATTGAGCAAATGCTTTCGGATGCTGGTATCTTGCCCAGCGGCCAGTCGTTATATGACCCTGAAAGCACAACCATTGTGCATCACATCAACCAAGCGCTTCGCGCCCACAAGCTGTTCTTACGCGACCGCGACTATATCGTGCGTGACGGTGGCGTGATGTTAATCGATGAATTTACGGGTCGGATGATGAAAGGTCGCCGTTTGTCGGATGGCTTGCATCAGGCGATTGAGGCCAAAGAAGGTGTTAAGATTGAGCCTGAGAATATCACTTTGGCCAGCGTGACCTTTCAAAACTATTTCCGCCTTTATGATACACTCTGCGGTATGACAGGCACGGCCGAAACCGAGGCTGATGAGTTCTTTGAAATCTACAAATTGGGCGTGGTGGTGGTCCCAACCAATCGCACCGTTCAACGCAAGGATGATCACGATCAAGTTTATCGCACCTCGCGCGAAAAATACCAAGGCATTGTGGATGCGATCAAATTGGCCAATGCAAAAGGCCAGCCCTTGTTGGTGGGGACCACCTCGATTGAAAAATCTGAAGATCTATCCAAATTGCTGACATCCGAAGGCATCGTGCATAACGTGCTGAATGCCCGTCAGCACGAACAAGAGGCGCAGATCGTGGCCGATGCTGGCAAGTTCGGCGCTGTGACCATAGCCACCAATATGGCAGGTCGCGGCACCGATATTCAGCTGGGCGGCAATGTAGAGATGAAGGTGATGGAGGCGATTGCCGCTGATCCTTCCTTACACCCCGATGATGTCCGCGCCAAAGTCGAGGCAGAGCACGCGGATGAAAAGGCGCGGGTTCTGTCGGCGGGAGGTCTGTTCGTTTTGGCGACGGAACGGCACGAATCGCGCCGTATTGATAACCAGTTGCGCGGTCGTTCAGGCCGTCAGGGCGATCCCGGCCGTTCGGCGTTCTTTTTGTCGTTGGATGATGACTTGATGCGGATTTTTGGGTCCGAGCGTTTGGATTCGATGTTGACCAAACTGGGCATGAAAGAGGGTGAGGCAATCATCCACCCATGGGTTAACAAATCGCTGGAACGCGCACAGGCCAAGGTCGAAGGACGCAACTTTGACATGCGTAAACAACTGCTGAAGTTTGACGATGTGATGAACGATCAACGCAAAGCCATTT
>CAWUUC010000149.1:0-2925 GCA_963924905.1 uncultured Paracoccaceae bacterium | reverse complement strand
CGATTGAAGATGGCAGCTTTGCCAAGAATGACGCGCTTTTGGCCTTTGTCGCTGCGCTGAAATCGTCGGGCGGGACGGCGCATTTGATGGGGGTCGCGTCAGACGGTGGGGTGCATGGCCATTTAACCCATGTCATCGCTGCGGCACGCGCGATTGTGGGTCATGGCGTGCCCGTGATGTTGCACGCGATTACGGACGGGCGCGATGTTGCGCCATCTTCGGCGGTGGATTTCATTGACACTTTGATGGCGCAATTGCCAAAAGGCGCGACCGTTGCCACGGTGATTGGCCGATATTGGGCGATGGACCGCGACAATCGTTGGGACCGCGTGGCCCGTGCCTATGAAGCGATGATCCATGCCAAAGGCGCAATTGCCGCCACCCCATCCGAAGCCATCAACGCCAGTTACAAATTGGGCGAAACAGATGAATTTTTGGCCCCAACCGTCATCGGAGCCTATGAAGGGGCCAAGGATGGAGATGGGTTTTTCTGTCTGAATTTTCGGTCCGACCGCGCGCGCGAGATTTTAGCTGCGATTGCTGCGCCAAATTTCGCCGATTTTGATGCTGGAAAACGGCCCAAATGGGCGGCGACCTTGGGGATGGTGGAATATTCTGCCGATCACAACACCTATATGCATACCGCATATCCAAAGCGCGCCATCCCAAATACTTTAGGTGAATGGGTCGCCAAACAAGGCCGCACGCAGTTTCGTCTGGCCGAGACGGAAAAGTATCCCCATGTGACGTTTTTCTTGAATGGTGGGCGCGAGACCAGTTTTGAGGGCGAGGATCGGGCTATGCCAAAATCCCCCAAAGTGGCGACCTATGATTTACAGCCTGAAATGTCGTGCGGTGAGGTCAGTGATGATTTGGTGGCCGCCATTGAGCATGGCTATGATCTGATCGTGGTCAATTTCGCGAATCCCGATATGGTCGGGCACACGGGCAGCTTGCCCGCCGCTATTGCTGCCTGTGAGGCCGTGGATATCGGGTTAGGTCGGGCGGTTGAGGCCCTTAAAAAGGCAGGGGGGGCGATGATCGTTACGGCGGATCATGGCAATTGTGAATTGATGGTGGATCCGGTCACGGGCGGGCCACATACGGCCCATACCACAAATCCCGTGCCGGTTATCTTGGTCGGTGGACCCCACGGAGCCAAACTGCGCGATGGTGGGCGTTTGGCGGATTTGGCGCCGACATTGTTGCAACTTATGGAAATTGCCCCCCCGTCCGAAATGACGGGTGAAAGCCTGATGATCGCATGATCCGCAAAATTGTCCTTGCTTTATGTCTGTCGGCCCACGCCGCTGTCGCGGGGGTGGCCGAGGATGCAGAACAAGCGGCGGCCAATTTACAACAAGCGGTGATTGCCTTGGAACAGGCCGAAGGTGCGAATGACCGCATCGCCGCCCTGACCGCAACCATTCGGGCCTATGAGGACGGGTTGGGCGCCTTGCGTGAGGCACTGCGCCAAGCCGATCAACGCGAGACAGAGCTGACGGCCGAATTTGAACGCAAACGTGATAGCATCGCCCAGCTGCTGGGTGTTTTGGCGCGGATCGAGGCCGAGCCTGCCCCGCTGTTGATGATCCATCCGACAGGTCCACTGGGGGCGGTTCGGTCGGGTATGATTTTGGCCGATGTCACCCCCGCCCTGCAAAGCCAAGCTGAGACTTTGCGCGAAAAACTTGCCGAATTGACACGTTTGCGTCAATTGCAGGCGGCGGCGGGCAAGACGTTGACGGATGGGCTTGATGCCGCCCAACGTGCCAGATCAGAATTAAGCCAAGCCATCTCGGATCGGACAGAATTGCCGCAAAAATTCACCGAAGACCCCGAAGTGTTGCGGGGGCTTTTGGAAAGCGCAGACACTTTGGGTGGCTTTGCCGCAGGACTTGCGCTGGATGCTGAGGCCGAGAGTGGATTTATTGCAGCAAAGGGCAGTTTGGATTTCCCTGCGCTGGGCACATTATTGCTAAAGCCTTATGAAATTGATGCGCGTGGCACTGCGAAACCTGGCCTTAGCATCTCTACGCGACCCGCTGCACTGGTCACCAGTCCTTGGGCCGCGACAATCCGATATCGTGGGCCATTGCTGGACTACGGAAATGTGATCGTCCTAGAACCAGGTGGAGGTTACCTTATGATCCTCGCCGGTCTACAAGATGTTTACGGAGAGGTGGGTGAAGTCGTCGCAAAAGGTGCCGCTTTGGGGTTAATGGGCGGCACGCAGACCGATGTCGCCGATCTTTTGGCCCCCGCAAAAGAAGGTGGTGGTGTTCATGAGACAGAAACGCTTTACATAGAAGTTAGAAAAGGCGCGGCACCTGCCGATCCAATGGAATGGTTTTCGGCAACTGCCGATGCTTTGTGATAGGACAAACGTGATGAAAAAACTGGTTTTGGCGGCGATCGGTGGCACCCTTGCAGGTGCGATTATGACGATGCAATTTGCAGGACCTATGATTGCCCAAGAAACCAAGGGGGATGCGAATGTCTATGAACAGCTTGATCTGTTTGGTGACATTTTCGAACGTATCCGCGCGCAATATGTCGAAGAGGTCGATAGCAAACAATTGGTTGAAGCGGCGATCAATGGCATGCTGACTTCGCTGGATCCACATTCCAGCTTTTTGAATGCCCAAGATGCCGCAGAGATGAACACCCAAACCCGTGGTGAATTTGGCGGTCTGGGCATCGAGGTGACGCAAGAGCAAGGTTTTGTCAAAGTAATCTCGCCGATGGATGGCACCCCTGCCGCCCAAGCGGGCATTCAGGCCGGCGACTTTATCACTCATGTTGATGGCGAATCTGTGCAAGGTCTGACACTGGATCAATCCGTCGATCTGATGCGGGGCGAGGTTGGGTCAGAAATCGTGATCACCGTTGTGCGCGATGGCACGCCAGAGCCGTTTGACGTTT
>CAWUUC010000148.1:0-2904 GCA_963924905.1 uncultured Paracoccaceae bacterium | reverse complement strand
CCATCCGCAGGTTTGGCGATGGTGACATCCATCGTGTCAGTCATCACGGGTATTCCTGTGCGCAAAGACATCGCCATGACAGGCGAAGTGACTTTGCGCGGCAATGCTTTGGCGATTGGCGGGCTAAAGGAAAAACTGCTTGCAGCCTTACGCGGTGGCATCAAGACGGTGTTCATTCCGAAAGAAAACGAAAAAGATCTGGTCGAAATCCCTGACAATGTCAAAGAAGGTTTGACGATCATTCCCGTGACCAATGTCCGTGAAGTGATTGCACAGGCCTTGGTGCGTGCGCCAGAACCTGTCGAATGGGACGAGGCCGCTGAAGAAGCTGCTGCTGCCCGCCAAGCGGCGCGCGATGCAGCCTCTTTGGGTCAGACGGCGCATTAACCGATCAAAAAGGCCGCGCGATCAGACGCGCGGCCAAAACTAAAAAAGGCGCAGCTGTTGCTGCGCCTTTTGCATCTTGGGGTCAGTTCGACTTAGAACCAGCCGTTATTCTTGCCAACTGCAGCCAAAACAACCAATGCGATCAGCGGCACGACAATGCCAGCATTGGACGACGACGACTGCTGTTCGACCATCTCTGGCTGCATCATCGGTTCCATGATCATAGGCTCAGCTACAGGCTGCGAGAAGCCGCCAGCATGGGCGGTGGTGGATGCCAGCGCCAAAGCGGCGGCCAAAACTAGGGACTTTTTCATTTTGCTCTCCTCAAGAGTTTAGTGGCGATTCCGCCTTTTTAGGCACTTACGTGCAGGGGACATCATGCCACACCACGCAAAGCCAAGATAGATATAATCGTCATGAATTGCGGCAATTGTGGGGCAATCATGCAAGTTGGGCGAAAAATCGCCTCAAAGCCACATATATTCTTATGAATATAAATTTTGATAATTCGATGGAATTGTCTCCCAAATGGGGCTAATCTTAAAATGGTGAATTAAAGGACATGCCCCTCATGCCAAGCAAATCAGATAAGCCCGTCAATTTAAAATTAGCAAATCCGCAAAAAACATTGACAAAAACATCCCTAAAGGCCGCACCACGCCCCGTGCCGAAAATAGAAATCGTGGCGGATATCGCAGCCGATCCCTTGGAGTCCATCCCCCTCAATGAACCCACTGAAAAGGTGGAGGCGTTGAAATTAAAGCAACTGGTTGAGGCGGTAGCCGAAAAAACAGATGCAAAAAAGAAACTTGTCCGCGATGTGATCGAGGCGGCGCTTGTTGAAATGGCGGATGCACTGTCTAAGGGTCATTCGCTCAGCCTGCCCGGCTTGGGTAATATGCGTGTGATCAAAACCCAAGAAAAGGGTGATGCCAAGATGATGGTCTTGCGTCTTCGCGTTGGTGGAAATGGCGCAAAAGATGATCTTGCAGAGGACGGCGAGGACGACTAAAAGCGCGTCATCGGGCGATTAGCTCAGCGGTAGAGCGCATCGTTCACATCGATGATGTCAGGGGTTCAAATCCCTTATCGCCCACCATCTTTTCAAAACCGCGCTTCGGCGCGGTTTTTTTTATGTCATCGTTCCTTTCCCCACTTGCATCAGACGCCAAGCCCCGCTACATCGCCCCCCACGGGTTGTTAGCTCAGTTGGTAGAGCGTCTCGTTTACACCGAGAATGTCGGCGGTTCGAGCCCGTCACGACCCACCATTCCCCCTCACACAGCCCCTGTGCATTTCTGCGCCTTGTCAGTCTGGCCGATCCGCCCCATCTATGGCAAAAGGAGCACGATATGAGCTGGAACCCGCTATTGGACCCCACCATTCCCACAGGCAATGCGGTGGATGCCATTGACACCGTCATCATCGCCCGCGCCCGCGATTTGGGCGGGTTTGAGGTGCGCCGCGCTCTACCATCTGCGCGTCGTCAAATGGTCGGACCCTTTATCTTTTTTGATCAGATGGGTCCGGCAGAGTTTCTGACAGGGCAGGGGATCGATGTGCGCCCACATCCCCACATTGGTCTGTCAACAGTCACCTATCTGTTGCAAGGCCAAATGCATCATCGCGATTCCATCGGATCAAATGCCGTGATTGGCGTGGGCGAGGTGGCTGTGATGCAATCAGGCATCGGCATCACCCATTCCGAACGATCCACCAACCGCGACCGCGCGCAAAAGATGTTTGGCCTGCAAACTTGGCTTGCCCTCAGTGACGAAGACGCAGCGCCAAGCTATCACCAAACCGCCGATTTGCCGACCCTATCGGCGCATGGCATTGATCTGCGTCTGATTTTAGGGGCCGCTTGGGGGCAAAGCGCAGGCACGCCGCTGCAATCGGAAACCTTTTACGCGGACGTGACCCTCGCGCCGGGTGCGGCCTTGCCCCTGCCCGATAACCAGGAAGATCGCGGCATTTATGTGCTGACAGGTTCGGTGATAGAGGGCGCGCAGACGTATAGCGCGGGGGCCATGTTGATCTACCGCCCTGGTGATAAAATTTCTGTCCGTGCAGGCGATCAGGGGGCGCGGATGATGGCTCTGGGCGGTGCAACTTTGCCAGGTCCACGCTATCTTTGGTGGAATTTCGTTGCCTCCAGCCAAGACAGAATCGCCGCCGCGCGCGAGGCGTGGCGCGCCGGTGATTGGGCGCATGGCCGCTTTCAATTGCCCATAGATGACGCCGCAGAATTTATTCCTGCCCCTGATACATGAAATTGAAAAAAAAACCGATTTCCCCGCTTGACGCCGCGCAACCCCTTGCGTAATACCGCCCAACGTTGCGACAGTTTAACGCGCAACGCTGCAAGCGCGCGGTGGTAGCTCAGTTGGTTAGAGTACCGGCCTGTCACGCCGGGGGTCGCGGGTTCGAGCCCCGTCCACCGCGCCACTTTTTCCTTTCCTGTGATAAGCGGTTGGCCTTCGCACCTTTATTGCTGTTGTTCCAGGCCACGCTGCA
>CAWUUC010000147.1:0-4836 GCA_963924905.1 uncultured Paracoccaceae bacterium | reverse complement strand
GCAAGCATCGCGGTCACGCGCGCAGAGGAGCGGCTGATGTGCATAATGATTACAGCGCCTGATCTAAAACATCAGCACTGAGACGATCGACCGCCTCTTGCAAACCCGATCCATGTGGGTTGATGGCAAGGGCGGCGCGGTAGACCTCGATCGCCTTTTTGGGTTGATCCAATTGTTCAAAAATTGCCCCCAAACCCGCCAAAGCGCCAAAGTGGCGTGGGTTTAGGGTCAACACTTTGGCAATATCAGCAATGGCTGGGCCAAAATCGCCCGTTTGAAAATAGGCCGTGGCCCGGGCATTCCAACCTTCGGCAAAGTCAGGCGCATGATCGACCAGCGCGCTGAGATGTTCGACGGCCAAGGCAGGATCACCCGCAGCCATCGCAGATCGTCCACGCTGCAACAATAAATCCATCGCGGCAGAGCCAGATTTTGACCATTCCAACCAGATTTCTTGTTCAATTTCATCTGATTCTGCGGCATCCGCCGTAAGCAATCGATCAAAAAGCATATCCAGATCTGTCGTTTGCGCGTGCAAAGGCATCATGCCGAAAAAAATCAGCAAAACTGCCGCATTGATGGCATTGTTTCTAAACATTCTGGCTTTCATAATGCTAAGGGTAACGCAACGCGCTGGGAATTCCAGCCCATGCAGCAGTCATATCGAAGAAAGTGATGTAAATGAGCCAAGTCATTGAAAAAGCGGTCGCCGCTCTGTCGTCGAAATTCACCACAGGGTTTGACGGAATTGCGAAATTCGTGGTCACAGGCGAAGGCGCGATTATGGTGGATGCAAATGGCGTGCGTGCCGGCGATGAGGAGGCCGATGTCACACTGACCGCCAGCGCCGAGGTATTTGAGGCGATTTTGACGGGCGAGATGGGGGCCACAGGGGCCTATATGTCGGGCAAATTGCAAATCGATGGGTCTTTGCCGATGGCGATGCAATTGGGATCTGCCCTTTCATGATGCAAGATGCGCCGTTTTTCGCCGAAATAGCTGGCAGTTCTGCCCGCGCCGTTTGGGTCAAGGCCACCGATGGGTTGCGGCTGCGTCTTGGGGTTTGGCGCGGGGGGGCGAAAGGCACAATTTTTTTGCTGCCGGGCCGCACGGAATATCTGGAAAAATACGGTCTTGCGGCATCTGAAATGACGGCACGCGGGTTTAACGTCATATCGATTGATTGGCGCGGACAAGGACTGTCCGAACGCCGCCTTGTCGATCCGATGACGGGCCATGTTGATGATTTTGCGGAATATCAATGCGATATGGATGCGATGCTGGATGCGGCGCAACGATTGGATTTGCCGCAACCGTTTTTTCTTTTGGGCCATTCAATGGGGGGCTGCATTGGCTTGCGCGGGTTGATGGGGCGGCATCCGTTTGAGGCCGCAGCCTTTACCGCGCCAATGTGGGGCATTGCGATCTCAACATGGATGCGGCCCTTGGCCAATGTGATCGCCACCGCTTCGGGTTGGTTTGGCCTAAGCCATATCTATGCGCCGGGCACTGGGGCCAAATCCTATGTCAATGAGGCGGCATTTATGGGCAATGTTTTGACCACAGACGCCGATATGTGGGCCTATATGGGCGCGCAGACCCAAGCGCATCCTGAATTGGCGCTGGGGGGCCCAAGCATTGCATGGGCCAAGGCGGCCTTGGCGGAATGTCAGGCCCTGTCGATGATGCAATCGCCAGATTTGCCCTGCTATGTCGCGCTGGGAACGGCTGAAAAAGTGGTGGATCCTATGCCGATCCATGCGCGCATGGCGATTTGGCCCAAAGGGCAATTAGAGTTTTACAGTGGCGCAGAACATGAGGTGATGATGGAGGGGCAAACCGCGCGCACACGGTTTTATGATGCGGCGGCGGCACTGTTTACGCGCTGATATCGCTATAGTTTGATCTGGGCAAAGCCATCGCGCAAAGCGCGGCTCCAGCCTTCGGACATGGCACGAAAGGCCTCATCCCCTGCCTCAATACGGCGCTGGCGCGACACGCGGCAGGCATCTTTTTCAATCACGCATAAATCCAACGGCATCCCCACCGACAGATTGGATCGCAGCGTTGAATCCATCGACAAAAGCACAGCTTTTTCCGCATCGGCAAGCGAGGTGCTGGGTTTGACCACGCGGTCTAGAATTGGCTTGCCATATTTATGTTCGCCAATTTGCAAAAACGGGGTATCTTCGGTGGCCTCGATGAAATTGCCTTCGGGATAGATCAAAAACAGGCGCATTTCGCCGCCCTTACGTTGGGCGGCAACCAGCATACTGGCACTAGCGCCCTGTTTCATTGTGGCCAACTTATCGTCAATCTCTTGGCGCACGGCGCAAAGCGTCGCACCGATGATCGACGCCACTTTCAGCATTGTCGGCGCTTTCATAATCGAATTGGTTTCATCCGAATTTGGATCATCAATCGCCTCGCGCAACCGCGCCAAAGTGGTCTGGGTCACCGACAATGATCCCGCAGTCACGATCGAAATCACGCGCTCGCCCGCATCTTCAAAGTGAAACATTTTACGATAGGTCGCGATATTGTCCAAACCTGCGTTTGTACGAGTGTCCGACAGCAACACCATGCCTTCATTTAACAAAAGTCCTACACAATACGTCATAACGGCCTCCTCGTTATGCGCAGGCTATTGCTGTTGAACGGCAATCGCAACCGTCACATCAAGACTTTCTACAGCCGTGCCGCGCGATATCCCGCGGATCGGGGCCGCGTCTAGGGCATCCAAACCAGAGCCAAGGCGAATGTAGCGCGCATCGGGGCAACAGCGGTTGGCAGGATCAAATCCGATCCACCCCAAGCCTTGCACAAAGATTTCGCCCCAAGCATGGGCGGCCTCATGCGCCATACCGTCCATATTGGATTGTAAATACCCCGAGACATAGCGCGCAGGCAGGCCCAAACTGCGCGCAGCCGCAATTAAAACTTGGGCGTGATCTTGGCAAACCCCCTGCCCTTGGGCCAATGCCTCGGCCGCGGTGGTGGCAATATGGGTTGAGCCCGTCACATAAATGACCGCATCCGACACGGCCGCAGACAAGCCATGGGCGCGCGCCAAAAGATCGCCAGCCTCTACCCCGGCCGCAAGTTTGCGGATGGCAGCATCTGGCAGGGTGTGACTTGTGTCGCGCAAATAGGCGATGGGGGATACGGTTTCGCGATGTCCCTTTAGAACACCTGCCAAATCGGTGGTTTGCACTTGGCCTTGAACGCGCACCTCTATTTCGGTGACAGGGCCCGTCACACTCCACCCTTGGATCCAATCCCCCGCCCCATCGCGAAATCCGCCACCCATTGTGCCGCCAGATACGGTCACAGACCAAGACAAGAGCTTTTGCCCGTCGAACTGGGATGGCATCAAGCGATGGCTTTGCACAACACCGCGCACGGGTTGATCGTAACTATAGCGCGTTAAGTGATCGACATTCAGCAACATTATTGCATATCCCCCGACAGGTAACTGTTATGGATGATTTGCCCCAAACGTTGGGTTTCATCGATAAAGCGGGTTAGAAATTCATGTAAACCCTCGTCAAAAATACGGTCGGTGGTTTGGCTTTCCAATTCGCCCATGAGGCGGGCAGCTGCCTGTGTCGCGGCGGTGTCATGGCCATATTGCTTGGACAGGCGCGCCATATGGTTGTTCATACCCGCCACACAGGTGATTAAACTGCGTGGGCATTGCGGGTTTAGGATCAAGAAATGCGCGATTTTGGCGGAAGTAATTTCGCCCCCATAGGCCCAATGAAAGGCGCGGTTGGCCGACATTGCGCGCAGCAACATGGACCACTGGTCATTGTCTAAGCCAGATCCCACGAAATCTGCCCGCGGCAGCAGCACATAATATTTGACATCCATCAAACGCGCCGTGCTGTCACCACGTTCCAAATAGTAACCAATATTCAAAAAATTATAGCCATCATTTCGCAATAGCGTGGCATCAATCGCGCCCCGCAACATAGCCGCATGACGCATCGTCCAATCGGTCAAAAAAGACAGGTCTTTGCCGCGCCGATTGGATTCGATGCCGCGCAATTCCTGAAACGCGGTGTTCAGCGCATCCCACACTTGGGTCGTCAGCGCCGTGCGGACAATGCGCCCATTCTCACGCGCATTGGTGATACAAGAGGCCACAGAATTGGGATTATCGCGGTCGTAAAACAAATAACTTTCGATATTGGCCTGATTGGGCGCGCCGTATTTGGCATGATAGCCCGTCGCATTGCCACTGGCACGCAACAGGCTGTCCCAATCACTGCGAAACCCTTGGGCGGTGGGCAGCAAAGACATCCGCGCGCCCACCTCGAGCAGGCGCGCCACAGTTTCCGCGCGTTCCATATTTCGGGCGATCCAGAACAGATTGTCGGCGGTTCTACTTAGCATGTCTTACTCCGCTAATACCCATGTGTCCTTGACCCCGCCCCCTTGGCTGGAATTGACCACCAAGGACCCTTCACGCAACGCCACCCGTGTCAAACCACCCGGCACCAGTTCAATCTTTTCCCCCACCAGACAATAGGGGCGCAGATCGACATGGCGCGGCGCAATCCCCTCTTCGACAAAGGTCGGCGTGCAAGACAGGGCAAGGGTCGGTTGGGCGATGTAATTGGCAGGGTTGGCCGTGATCAGGCTGCGAAAAAGTTCCACCTCAGCCTTAGTGGATTTTGGGCCGACGAGCATCCCATAGCCGCCCGATCCATCGACCAGCTTCACCACCAGTTCGCCCAGATGGTCGAGCACATATTTGAGGGAGTCGGGCTCACGGCAGCGCCATGTGTCGACGATGGGCAGTTGGGCTTCTTGTCCGGAATAGTAACGGAC
>CAWUUC010000146.1:0-7349 GCA_963924905.1 uncultured Paracoccaceae bacterium | reverse complement strand
AGCGTGTGCAAAATTGCGTGTCCCGTGCGGTCAGCGGCGGCGCATGTGCGTTGCACAGGCGGGCCTTCGCCATATTCGGTTGTATGGCCCCCGAAAGGACGTTGGTAAATCTTGCCTTCTTCGGTGCGCGAAAAGGGAACGCCGTAATGTTCCAATTCGTAAACCGCCTTGGGGGCCTCACGCGCAAGATATTCCATCGCGTCGGTGTCGCCCAGCCAATCAGACCCCTTGACGGTGTCATACATATGCCACTGCCAACTGTCTGGCCCCATATTGCCCAGGCTGGCCGCGATGCCCCCTTGGGCAGCCACTGTATGCGACCGCGTTGGGAACACTTTGGTCACACAGGCCGTGCGCAGCCCCTGTTCGGCCATGCCGAGCGTGGCGCGCAGACCCGCGCCGCCCGCGCCAACAACAACAACATCATAATCGTGCACTTCGTAGGGATAGGCTTGGGTCATGGTATTACCTTAAAGTGCAAAGCGGATCAGGGCATAAAGACCCGATGCGGCAATCACTGTGGACAGAGAAATGACAAAAATCACCAGCAATTTGCGGGCGGTGCCACGGGCGTAATCCTCAATCGCCATGGTCGCGCCCATCACAAAATGGCGCATCCCGATGACTAAGACCAAGGCAGTCAGAATAGCCGTAAAGGGACTGGAAAAGGTGGCAATGACAGCGTCACGGCCCTGCCCCAAAGTGCTGCCAAAAATATAGATCCATGTGGGGACCATAAAGGCCAAACCAACCGAAGACAGCGTCATTGACCAGTGATGTTCGGTTCCAGTACCAGACGCCCCTTTGCCTGAAACGCGCTTGCGTGATGTCAAATAGCGCATGATACCCCCTTAAACGATCAAAATTGTGATAACGGTCAAGATAACCGATCCGATGATCAGCCCCCAACCCAAACGTTCGGCTGTTTTGATATCCAAACCGTGGCCCGCATCAAAATACAAATGCCGCAGACCTGCCAAATAATGATACCAAATCGCCCAAGCCGACCCCGCAAACACCAAATCGCCGAACCAACTGGTCGCCACCATATTGGCCGTGGCAAAGGCCGCGTCAGAAGTGGCCGCGGCCAGCAGCCACCAAACCGCGATCATAATCCCCACAATCAGCGCATTTCCCGTGATACGCGTCAGGATCGAACTGACAGAGGTCATTTGCACGCGATAGATTTGCAAATGCGGCGAGAGGGGGCGTTCAATACGCTTGGCTTCGGCCATTTGGTCTCCTTTGCGGCGCGGGGCCGCGATCAGCAAAAACATATGTCTTCAATAGCGTGAATTTCGGTCATGTCACCCGAAACCATGCCTAATAGACAAGGTCTTGGCACTAAATTGTATGTATTTTTCCATTTGTGATCACAATATTTTTTCCTGTGATCACAAATAGCAATTTATTGTGTCGCCTCCCAGAGACGCACCAAACCTTGGGCGTAATCGATGCAACCGGTGATAGGATGAGTCTAAGGATGGTAAAAGGCGTTCCCGTCACCGCTACCGGCGACCCTGACCTTGCTCGTTTGGGGCCAAATGCGTCAGTAAGGCCCCCTAAGCTGCTTTGGCTTGGTCAAACTTTGCAAGTCAAGATAACAAAAGCGCAAAATCAGCTTTTATCTGCCAAAGCCGATGGCAGGTAACATAGGGCATGGCTGGGACAGCTGACCAGATGATCATTGATCATGCCGACTGCCTGCATATAGGCATAGGTGATGGTCGGGCCGCAAAACTTGAACCCCGCAGATTTCAGTGATTGTGACAGGGTCAGCGCCTGCGGACAATTTGTGGGAACATCCGACATTTGCACCCGATTGGGCTGCAAAGGTTGCTGATCCACATGGTTCCAAATGAAATTGGAAAAACCAATTCTTGCGTCTATGCCCAAGAAAATTTTGGCACTGTTCAGTGTCGCTGTGATCTTACCACGATGGCGAATAATGCCAGTGTCTTGCAACAATCGTTCAACCTCGTCCTCGCCCCATGTTGCCACGATGGATGGATCGAACCCCGCAAAAGCAGCTTTAAAGGCAGAACGACGGCGCAAAATCGTAATCCATGACAGACCGGCTTGAAAGCTTTCCAAACACAGCGCCTCCCAAAGGGCGCGCGGGTCGCGTTCCGGGCGGCCCCATTCCGTGTCATGATAGGCGACATAGATCGGATCAGTGCCGCACCACGCGCAGCGCGCTAAAGAGGTCATCCCCACATCCAGACAATTTGAAACAATTTCCAACATTTACGCCTGATTAAGAGAAAAAAGTCCAGTGTATATATGCAAAAGGATAGAATCGAGGCCGCGATGATACATGAACGCAGAACATCAAAACTTCACGCCGAGGCAGGGGTGACAAGTCCCCTTGGCGTGGTGATTGGGCATCAAGATCGGTCGGTGCTGACAATGGTCGGTGATGCCATAGCACAACGGCAGGTAAGATTGGCTTATCAGCCCGTTGTTTTGGCACAAAATCCCAAACAAATAGCCTTTTATGAGGGGTTGGCGCGTGTCTTGGATCCTGCCAAGCGCGTCATCCCTGCCAAAGAGTTCATCACCCAAGTTGAAGCAACACCATTGGGCAGACAATTAGACTGCATCGCGCTAGAGCTGGGACTGACCGCGCTTCGAACGCATCCGCGTCTGCGATTGTCGATCAATATGTCTGCACGATCGATCGCGTATCAACCGTGGAAGGCCGCGCTGCGGCGGGGATTGTCAATTGCGCCTGACATCTCAAGTCGATTGATTTTGGAAATCTCGGAAAGTTCGGCAATGCTGGTGCCTGATATCGTTACCGCATTTATGGAAGAATTTCAGCGTGAAGGGGTGGCGGTCGCGATGGATAATTTTGGGTCGGGTCAAATGGCCATTCGTTATTTTCGCGAGTTCTTTTTTGACATCGTCAAAATTGATCGTCAATTCATTCGCGGCATCAACAGTGATCCAGACGCCCAAGCTATTGTCGGCGCGCTGATTTCTATGTCGAAACATTTTAATATGTTCACCGTGGCAGAAGCTGTTGAAACCGTGGCCGAGGCGGAGGTTCTGCGCGCGCTTGGTATCGATTGTTTTCAAGGTTTCCTTTTTGGTTCACCCAGCATGAAACACAATTTTTCAAAAACGGGATAGAAGGATTTTTGCAATAAACTTGCTTTTTGTCCACCTCACGCCTAGGGAAAGGGGCAGCAATGCCAATCTTTGACGCGGCATTGGGTTGAGCAAGAGGATACCAAAATGACGAATGTGGTAATCGTATCAGCGGCGCGCACAGCCGTTGGCAGTTTTAATGGCGCATTTGCAGCAACGCCTGCCCATGATCTGGGAGCCGCGATGATTGAGGCGGTCGTGGCGCGTGCCGGCATCGATAAAGCCGAAGTGTCAGAGACGATTTTAGGTCAAGTTTTGACCGCTGGTCAGGGCCAAAACCCTGCCCGCCAAGCCCATATCAAGGCCGGCTTGGCAAAAGAAGCCTCGGCTTGGTCCATCAATCAGGTCTGCGGGTCTGGTTTGCGCTCAGTGGCCTTGGGCGCAATGCATGTCCAATTAGGAGATGCCGCAATCGTCATGGCAGGTGGTCAGGAAAATATGTCGCTGTCGCCCCATGTCGCGCATTTGCGCGCGGGCCAAAAAATGGGCGATTTGAATTTCATTGACAGCATGATCCGTGACGGGCTTTGGGACGCATTCAACGGCTATCACATGGGGCAGACAGCCGAGAATGTCGCCAATCAATGGCAGATCAGCCGCGAAATGCAGGACGAATTCGCTTTGGCCAGCCAACTCAAGGCAGAGGCCGCACAAAAAGCTGGTAAATTCGCCGATGAGATCGTGGCCTTTACCATCAAAACCCGCAAAGGCGATGTTGTTGTCGATCAAGACGAATACATCCGCCACGGTGCCACACTAGAATCGATGCAAAAACTGCGGCCTGCCTTTGTCAAAGATGGGTCGGTCACGGCGGGTAATGCCAGCGGTTTGAATGACGGCGCAGCAGGGGTTTTGTTGATGTCCGAGGCCGAGGCAGCCAAGCGCGGGCTGACACCTTTGGCGCGCATTGCGTCTTATGCGACAGCAGGTCTAGACCCTTCGATCATGGGTGTTGGCCCCATTCATGCCAGCCGCAAGGCGCTGGAAAAAGCGGGCTGGAACGCCGCTGATCTGGATTTGATTGAGGCAAATGAGGCCTTTGCGGCCCAAGCCTGCGCCGTCAACAAAGACATGGGTTGGGACCCCGCGCGGGTGAATGTGAACGGTGGAGCAATTGCGATCGGCCACCCGATTGGTGCATCGGGCGCGCGTATTTTGAACACCCTGTTGTTTGAAATGGGTCGGTCCGGCGCGAAAAAAGGATTGGCCACACTGTGCATTGGCGGCGGCATGGGTGTTGCCATGTGTCTAGAACGCGGCTGATTTGCCGAGCAAAATTCTAAACGAAATTTTGCAATAAAATGAAAAAACCCAGCGCAATATTATTGCGCTGGGTTTTACATTTCGGTAACAAGGTTTCAAATGACGGTTTTTGGGAGGAAATCATGGCAAGAGTGGCATTGGTAACGGGGGGATCGCGCGGGATTGGCGCGGCGGTGTCAGTTGCGCTGAAAGCGGCAGGTTATACGGTTGCGGCAAATTACGCTGGCAATGATGAGGCCGCAGCCGAATTCACCGCCAAAACAGGCATCAAAACCTTTAAATGGTCGGTGGCAGATTATGACGCTTGTGCGGCGGGCATTGCCGCTGTGACCGCCGATCTGGGGCCAATTGATGTTTTGGTCAATAATGCGGGCATCACCCGCGATGCGATGTTTCACAAAATGACCCCAGCTCAATGGAAAGAAGTGATTGATGTGAACCTATCAGGGACGTTCAATATGACGCACCCGGTGTGGGCAGGAATGCGCGACCGCAAATTTGGCCGCGTGATCAACATCAGCTCGATCAACGGGCAAAAAGGCCAAGCGGGTCAGGCGAATTATTCGGCGGCCAAGGCGGGGGATCTAGGGTTCACAAAGGCGCTGGCCCAAGAGGGCGCACGTGCAGGGATCACTGTGAATGCGATTTGCCCAGGCTATATCGGTACGGAAATGGTGCGTGCGATTGATGAAAAAGTGCTGAATGAGCGGATTTTGCCCCTGATCCCTGTGGGCCGCTTGGGTGAACCAGAAGAAATTGCGCGAATCGTCGTGTTTCTTGCCTCGGATGAGGCGGGGTTCATTACGGGATCGACAATTACCGCCAATGGTGGACAATTCGTCGTTTAGCAGATGGGGGGCTCTGCCCCCCAACCCCCCCGAGGTATTTTTGCCAGTATGAAAGGCGGGGCTGGTCAAAGCGATAGCTTTTTGCAAGATAAGGCCATGAACATAAACCGCGCAACGGTCATTGGATTAAGTGCCATTTTAATGTGGTCTCTCTTGGCATTCTTGACCATTAAGTCAGCGCCCGTTCCACCGTTTTTGCTGAATGCCATGTGTTTTGGGATCGGCGGGATGATCGGCTTAATCTGGACAGCATGGCGCGGGTTGGGCGTATTGCGGGGCGTGTCTTGGCAGGTCTATGTCTTTGGCACGATTGGACTATTTGGCTATCATTTCTTGTATTTTACGGCCTTTCGTTTGGGACCGAACGCTGCAACAGGCTTGATCGCCTATCTTTGGCCGTTGTTTATCGTGTTGCTGTCAGGGCTTTTGCCCAATGAAACACTACGCTTGCGTCATGTTTTGGGGGCCATGATTGCCCTGGCAGGGGCGATGATTATCGTATTGACGACTGGCGCGGAGGGCGCAAACTTTGCGGCTTTGGGCCTTGCATTCTTATGTGCGCTGACTTGGTCGAGCTATTCAGTTTTGTCGCGCAAATTGGGCGATGTGCCGACCGAAAGCGTCACCATTTTTTGTTTGGCCACGTCGATTTTATCTGTGCTGGCGCATTTGGCATTGGAAGAGACTGTGTGGCCTGCGAGCACAACGGCTTGGGCAAGTGTTGTTGCACTGGGCGTTGGCCCCGTTGGCATCGCCTTTTTTACATGGGATTTGGGTATGAAAAAGGGTAATATTCAATTTTTGGGGGTCGCCAGCTATGCTGCCCCTTTGATGTCGACCTTGGTTCTTGTAGCGTTGGGTATTACAAGCGGGACCGCCGCAATTTTCCTTGCGGCGGTGCTGATCACATTGGGGGCCGCGATTGCGGCCAAAGGCTAATCAGTGTTGGGTCAAACGCTGGATTTGCTCTTTTAGTTTCAGCTTTTGCTTTTTCAGTTCCACAATACGCAATGTATCAACTGCGGGGCTGCGGACTGCCTGCTCAACAACGTCCGACAGATGTTCATGTTTTTTCTTCAACTCAACGATATGGGAAGCGACGGTCATCTAAGTCCTCCTGTTTGTGAAGCCTTATGGGCAGTGCACCACAGAAATCGCCAGCTGTCACGAAATCTTCGCAAAAGGTTTACTAAAATTGGCCGAATGCCGCCGAAAGGTCACCCCCGCCCCGCAACACCGCATTGGCTTCGGGCGTATAGCTTTCGCGGTCGCCCGTGTGGGCGGGGCCGTCATGCAAGACAAAAGGTGCCAGCAAGCGGAACGCGCCACGGCCTGTTTTGCGCGCACGCAGTAAGATGCGAAGCGCGGGCTTATTTGCGCGCGGGGCCAGGGGCAGCACAGAGGCCGAGCCCATTTTATCACCCAAAGCGCCCAGAACTTGTGGCAGGCCATCCGCCCCGCAGATCAACGTAAGCCACCCGCCAGGGACCAGACGGCGCGTCGCCGCCTGCACCCAGACCGCCAAGGGTGTGGTGTCAATGTGCAGCGCAGTGGCGCGGCCTATATTAGGGCTGCGCGTGCCACCTTTTGGATAATAGGGTGGATTGGCGATGACATGATCAAAATCACGGCGCAAAGCGGGTGGCATATCGGTCAGATCGCCATAGCTGACATCAAATGCGATGCCATTTTCGGCGGCGTTACGCTGCGCTAGGGCGGCATAGTCGGGCTGTAATTCTAAACCAAAGAGCGCCAGATCAGGCAGGCGAGCGCCCAAGCACAGCGCCGCCGCCCCCACCCCGCAACCCAGATCTAAAACCGATTGACCAGCTGTCGCAGGGCAGGCCGCGGCCAACAAAACGGGATCTGTTGCCGCGCGATAGCCCTGGCGCGGCTGCCACAAATGCAATTTGCCGCATAAAAAGGCATCGCGCGTGATATCCATCGCTGCCCCCGTCATGGCGCTAAATCATAATCGGAAAAACCATTGTCACGCAAAATGGCTGTCGCGCGAAAATGATCGCGATCTGCGACCATCAAGCGGCGGGGCAGTAATCCGATACTGCCTTCTAGTGCGCTCATGTG
>CAWUUC010000145.1:0-5364 GCA_963924905.1 uncultured Paracoccaceae bacterium | reverse complement strand
CCGTCTGGATTGGCATTGGCAAAGCGCGACATGGCGCGGGCCAACCCATGAACAGAGGTGGTGAAATTGGGGGCAGAGCAGCCATCAATACCGTAACCCGTGCTCTCTTCGCCCGTGACCTCTTCGGTGGCCGCTTTTATGGCGCGCTGTAGGGGGTGGTCTATATCAGTGTATTCAGGCCCCGCGCCCATATGTTGAACAGTCGTCAAAAAGCCCGAATGTTTGCCAGAACAATTGTTGTGAAATTGGCATGGCGATATGTCGGTCTTGATCAAATGATCACGTTCACTGCGGTCATAAGGTTCATGCGACCCACAGCGCAGATCTGTTTCCGATAGGCCCAAGTCGGCCAGCCAGCGTTGGGCCATATTGACATGTAGAGAAGCCCCTTGGTGACTGGCGCAAGACAGCGCGATATGGGCGTCGGACAAACCCGCCGCCGCAGCGGCACCCGATTCCAACAAGGGGAGTGCTTGCAACATCTTGCAAGATGACCTTGGAAAAATCACCCGTGTGGGATCGCCCCAGGCTTGCAGGATTTCGCCGCGACTGTCGCAAACTACCGCATGACCTTGATGGGTGCTTTCTAAAATGCCCCCGCGCCACAACTCTACCATTGGAACTGCCATATTCGACCCCATATGCGCGATTTTCTGCCCGTTAAGGCCGCGAAGGGCTTTTACGGCAGCAGGTTTCTCAGTATTAAACCTTATCGAGTGTAATAATGCCGCGCCACAGGAAACCGCAGAAAATGTGGACTTGGGCGGCCACAATGGTTGGAGGCCGAAACATGACAGGTTGGATGAAACAATTTGCGACCCTCGCTCTTTTGGGGGTGTCGGCTGGTCCAATTTGGGCGCAGGAATCCACGAATAACGTGGCAACCAAAACGGATTGGAGTGTTTTTGCCGAAGCCCAACCGAAAGAGTGCTGGGGTGTCTCTAGTCCAAAGGAAACGGTCAATACCCGCGACGGCGTTCCAACCGAAGCGCGCCGTGGTGATATCTTGTTGTTTGTCACCTTTAGACCCGGCAGTGCGGGGGGCGAAGTTTCCTTTTCGGGCGGCTATCCCTTTGCTGGCGGATCGACCGTTAAGTTAGAGGTTGGAACAGATTCTTTCGACTTGTTCACCGATGGTGAATGGGCATGGACAGGATCACCCCAAGAGGACGTCACCATTTTAAGCGCGCTGAGAAACGGTGCGACCGCCAAACTGACAGGACGTTCGGGTCGTGGCACCCAGACAGAAGATACATTCAGTCTTTTGGGTTTCAGCGCCGCGATGGACGAAGCCGCAAAGCAGTGCAGTTGATGCCTGCATGATTCCAAGGTTGAATTTTGGGGTCATTTGGCCGCTTTGCTTTTTCGTGAGATGTTCTATAGAGCGTGGTTGACCGTCCTATAGGATTTTATGATGTCGACTGCCCCGATCACCCAAGATGTCTTGACCATTCCGCGCAAACTCAGCGCTGGAGGCAAACCGAATTTGGTTGGTATGACGCGAGATCAAATGCGAAATGCCTTGATCGCGATTGGCACGCCTGAAAAACAAGCTAAGATGCGGGTCGGTCAAATATGGCAGTGGGTGTACCATTGGGGTCTGCGTGATTTTGACGGCATGAGCAATCTTGCAAAAGATTATCGCACCACTTTGGCTGAAAATTTTGTTTTGGCGATCCCCGAGGTGGTGACCAAACAAGTGTCAACCGATGGAACACGCAAATATCTTGTGCGGATCGATGGCGGCCACGAGGTAGAGGTGGTCTATATTCCTGAAACAGATCGCGGCACTTTGTGCATTTCCAGCCAAGTGGGTTGCACCTTGACCTGTTCGTTTTGCCACACTGGCACGCAAAAGCTTGTGCGGAATTTGACCCCTGCCGAGATTGTCGGCCAAGTGATGTTGGCACGCGATGATCTGGACGATTGGCCCGTACCTGGCCCGCGCACCGACCGTAATCGTCTTGTCAGCAATATCGTTTTGATGGGTATGGGCGAGCCGCTTTATAATTTTGAAAATGTCCGCGATGCCATGAATGTGGTGATGGACGGCGAAGGCATCGCCTTGGGCCGTCGCCGTATCACGCTGTCGACCAGCGGTGTTGTGCCTGAAATCGCGCGCACGGCTGAGGAAATTGGCTGTTTGCTTGCCGTATCTTTTCACGCCACCACTGATGAGGTCCGCGATCAGCTGGTTCCGATCAATAAGAAATGGAACATAGAGACCTTGCTGAACAGCTTGCGTGCCTATCCGGGACTGTCGAATTCTGAACGGATCACCTTTGAATATGTGATGTTGCAAGGCGTCAATGACACCAAAGAGGATGCACATCGTCTGGTCAAACTGCTAGAAGGCATTCCCGCGAAGGTCAACTTGATCCCTTTTAACGAATGGCCAGGTGCGCCCTATACACGGTCTTCAGGCAATCGAATCCATGCTTTTGCTGATATTATTCATGAAGCAGGCTTTTCCAGCCCGATCCGCACCCCAAGGGGCGAGGATATTATGGCCGCTTGTGGGCAACTCAAGTCGGCCACCGAAAAGCAACGAAAATCAGGTCGGCAAACTTAATGCTTTTCACCGCGCGTCCTTATCGGCATAAAGATGCGCAACAACATAGGTTTGCTTAAGCCGGTGTTATCGTTTCAAGGCGCAGTTTACGCGCAGGGTTTGTTCGGCATAGGCCGATGCGTAGGGGCGCGAAGATGACAGAACACACGATCCAAGCCGCCCGTTCGGCGAAAGAATGGGTGCTTGAACTGGCGAAATACCGCACACCGTCGACCAGCCGTTCGATTTTTGAACTTGCGGCAACACTGATACCTTTTGCTTTGCTTTGGGCGCTGGCATGGACCGCGCTGTCGGTCAGCTATTGGTTGGCCTTTGCGATCGCAGCGCTGAATGGTCTGTTTTTGGTGCGTATTTTCGTGATCCAACATGATTGCGGCCATGCGTCATTCTTGAACAACCGTACGGCACAAGATTGGGTCGGGCGTGTCTTGGGGGTTTTGACTTTGACGCCCTATGATGTTTGGCGGCGCACCCATTCGATTCACCATTCTCATCACGGGAATTTGGATCAGCGGGGAATTGGCGATGTTATGACCTTGACCGTCGCCGAATATCGCGCGCGCAGTCCATTTGGTCGGTTGATGTATCGTTTATATCGGCACCCTTTGGTCTTGTTTGTCCTTGGGCCAAGCTATTTGTTTTTACTGCAAAACCGCCTGCCAGTTGGCCTGACCCAATCAGGATGGCGATATTGGGTTTCAGCAATGGGCACCAATGCGGCGATTGCGATTTTGATTGCAGGTATGATTTGGATGGGCGGGCTGATGCCCTTGCTGCTTATCTATCTTCCCACCTCTGTCATAGCAGGCACGGTGGGTGTCTGGCTATTTTATGTCCAGCACCAATTCGAAGAAACCCATTGGTCCAAAACCGATGACTGGCAATTGCACGATGCCGCCTTGGAGGGGTCGTCGCATTATGTTTTGCCTCAACCCCTGCGCTGGCTGTCTGCAAATATCGGCATACACCATGTCCATCACCTGTATTCGCGCATCCCGTTTTATCGGTTGCCCGAAGTTCTGCGTGATCATGCCCATCTGGCCGAGGCACAGCGTTTGACGATTTTGCAAAGTCTGCGGTCGGTCAAATTGCACCTATGGGACGAAGAGGCCAAAAAACTGGTCAGTTTTCGCGAAGCGCGCCTTGCTTGACAAATTCCCCCACCCGCAGCAAGAGGCGGGCTTGGTCTAAGGGATATGGATATGAACACTGATCTGACCCGCGTGCTGGATCACGCCCGTATTGACGAACTGCCAAACCCCTATTTTGGCAAAGTGCGCGATTGCTATGATCTGCCCGCCACGTCTTATCAGCCAGCACGCCGCATTTTGATATCATCTGATCGCATTTCTGCCTTTGATCGCATTTTGGCTGCTATCCCCTATAAGGGACAAGTGCTGACCCAAATGGCGCGTTATTGGTTTGACCATACGGGTGATATTTGTCCCAATCATGTGCTGGAATATCCTGACGCGAATGTGGTGATTGGCAAAAAGGTGGATATTTTGCCTGTCGAAATCGTTGTGCGCGGCTATTTAGCTGGCAGCACCTCAACCTCTATCTTGACCCAGTATAAATCAGGTGTGCGTCGGATGTATGGGCACAATCTGCCAGATGGTTTGCGCGACAATCAGGTCCTGCCGCAGGCGATTGTCACCCCAACATCCAAGGCATTTGACGGTGGTCATGATGCGCCCCTGACCGCAGATGACATTTTGGCCCAAGGTCTTTTGACAAAAGCACAGTGGGAACAGGTGTCGACTTATGCTTTAGCGCTGTTTGCGCGTGGTCAAGAGATGGCTGCACAGCGGGGATTGATTTTGGTCGATACCAAATATGAATTTGGCACCGATCAAGATGGCGAGATATTATTGGCCGATGAGATTCATACGCCAGACTCTAGCCGTTACTGGATCAAAGATGGCTATCAAGTGGCATTTGAAACGGGGGCACGTCCACCTAGCTTTGATAAGGATGTTATCAGGTCTTGGTTGGTAGAGCGCTGCGACCCCTATCACGACCCTATCCCGGAAATTCCCGCACATATGATTGCAAAGACTGCGGCTGTCTATTGGGACGCCTACGAGGCCATAACTGGCATGGCCTTTTTGCCCGATATGGCAGAACCCACCCCCCTGATCCGCATTCGAAAAAATCTGGCGCAATTTTTCAAGAAGTAACACCTGCTGTTTGCGCTAACATATGGTTTCTTGATAGGGTGCCAAAAGTGAGATGGAGGCATAAATGATTCTGAGTTGTGGCGAAGCCCTAATTGATATGCTGCCGCGTATAACGACATTGAGCGAACCAGCTTTTTCGCCATATGCGGGGGGGGCAGTGTTCAACACGGCCATCGCACTGGGTCGTTTGGGCGCGCCATCTGCGTTTTATTCGGGCATATCAACCGATATGCTGGGCGAAATTCTGACGGATACCTTGGCCGCATCCAAGGTCAATACCGACCTTTGCGCGCGTTCAAATCGGCCAACCACCGTGGCCTTTGTGAAATTGGTCAATGGCCAAGCAACCTATGCGTTTTATGATGAAAATACCGCAGGGGGGTTGCTGTCGCAATCGGAACTGCCCGTTTTGCCTGCAGATGTTTCCACGCTGTTTTTTGGGGGCATTTCATTGGTCAATGACCCTGCCGCCTCGACCTATGAGGCGCTGCAAACCCGTGAGGCTGCAGATCGTGTGATTATGATTGACCCAAATATTCGCCTTGGCTTTATCGCAGGCAAAGAGGACCAGTATCGTGCCCGCATTGAGCGGATGATCGCAAGGTCAGATAT
>CAWUUC010000144.1:0-6000 GCA_963924905.1 uncultured Paracoccaceae bacterium | reverse complement strand
CCTCCAACGCGCGGTGCAGCATGATCGAGCCTGCAACGATGGTCAGATCGTCCCCCGTGCGACGCACCAGTGCCTTTCCGATAGGGGTCAGATAGCTGCCTTCGGGAACATGCCCTTTTGTTTTGTACAAAAGCTTGTGCTCAAAGATCATCACGGGGTCGGGGTCGGCGAGTGCCGCCAGCAGCATCCCTTTGGCATCTTCAGGCGTTGAAGGTTGCAGAACCTTTAGCCCTGGCACATGTCCAAACCAAGCCTCAATGCTTTGGCTGTGCTGGGCGGCAGCACCCGTGCCAGACCCCGATGGCATGCGAAACACCACGGGAACCGAGGCCTCACCGCCCAGCATATACCGCAATTTGGCAGCCTGATTGACTATTTGCTCCATAGCGAGCATGGCAAAATCGGAAAATTGGAATTCAAAAATTGGCTTTAGCCCCGTCAGCGCTGCACCCACAGCCACGCCCGCCCCGCCAAGTTCGGATATTGGCGTATCCATCACGCGGTCAGGTCCAAAACGGTCGATCAGATCCAGCGTCACTTGAAACGCGCCGCCATAAACCCCGATGTCTTCGCCCATCAAGATCACCGCGGGGTCCGCCTGCATCGCTATGGCCATCGCTTCACGGATAGCCTCGGCATAAGACAGCACGCGCATATTGGTCTCATTCGATGTCACAGGGTTGGATTGGACATTCATAATGCGGCCTCTGCATAGACATATCGGGTGACTTCGGACAAATCAGGTGCGGCGCTGGCCTTGGCGAATTCAATGCCCTTTTGCACATCTGCCACGCCCTCGGCGGCAATGGTATCTGCGGCTGCATCGTCCAAAATCCCATGCGCGATCAACTCGGCACGAAAGCGCGCGATCGGGTCTTTGGCCATCCACGCCTCGATCTCTTCTTTTGTTCGATAGCGGTTGCGGTCCGATTTGGAATGGCCGCGCCAGCGGTAAGTCAGATTTTCCACAAGGCTTGGTCCCTCGCCTGCACGGGCGCGCGCGATGGCGATATGCAGCGCCTCGGATACGGCAGAGAAATCGTTACCGTCCACCGTGATGCCTGGCATGGAATAGGCGGCGGCGCGCTGAGAAATCTGCGGCACAGCAGTGGAACGGGCGGTTGATGTCGACATGCCATAACCGTTGTTTTCACAAACGAAGATAACTGGCAGTTTCCAAACACTCGCAATGTTCAGCGATTCGTGGAACGCCCCCTCATTGTTGGCACCGTCGCCAAAGAAACACACTGTGACATCTGACTTGCCAAGGCGCTTGGCCGATAAGGCCGCACCGACCGCGATGGGCAAGCCACCCCCCACAATGCCATTGGCCCCAAGGTTGCCCGTTTTGACATCGGCGATATGCATCGACCCGCCACGGCCATGGCAATAGCCGCTTTCCTTGCCAAAAAATTCTGCAAACATCCGTCCAACATCGGCGCCTTTGGCGATACAATGCCCGTGGCCGCGATGGTTCGATGTGATCTTGTCGTCATCGGTCAATTCCATGCAGCTTGCCATGGCGCTGCCTTCTTGCCCGATGGACAGATGCATCGTGCCGTGGATCATGCCCCTTGTGTAGCTGTCTTCGGCCCCCTCTTCAAAGCGGCGGATCAGATACATCCGCTTGAGCGCCTCGCGCAGTTGGGCGGGGGAATATTGGCGGATGGCAAAAGGGCGGTTGTCGGCATCCATCATGATTAGAGCCCCAACATCGCGTCTTGCCGCGCCCGCAATGCCGCAATCTTGCTGTTGGCGGGTACAGCGGCGTTGGCACGGGTGATCAAATCACCCTTTTTGATCGGGGCTGTCACCTTGGCCCCTGTCAACAGACCGCAAGGGATTGCTGCGGCACCTCGTGCCTCAGCTGCGGTCATGATCCAAGCACGATAGCAATATTCGCCGATCTGATCGAGCGTTTCGCCCACGGCCATATCCTTTTTGGCCACCGCGCAAACCTCTGCTACGGGGCGCGCCATTGGGACCATGTCGGCCTTGCCATAAAGGACCGCGCGCGCGCAGGTCAGGGGCACCTCAAGCGAGGTCAGATGATAGGGCCTGAAAAACGTAAAATAGGGGCCTTCGCCCATTTTCAGATCTTCCATCCGTTCACGAATGCGCGGGTGATCCATTTCGGCCACAACAAAAACGCCTGGCGCCACACCTTTGCCGATGGAATAATCCACCCGTCCCTCGCCCGACGATAGAACACCGCCCGCGTGCGCAGGGATCAAGACTTTGTTCAACTCATCGCGCGAACAGGCGGGGCCGTGCATCCCTGGACGGTCAGGGATCAGCCCAGTGGCATTGGCGATGGCCGCCATTTCCACCATGGTTTTTGATCCATCGACAAACTCGACCAACATCCTTGGGTTCATATGACGGCGGACCGCTTCTTCGGTGTAGGCATCAGGAGTTGCGTCGAAATTCAGCGGATTGTTCTTGCCCTTGCCCGCACTGACGATGCGGTGGCCCATCGCGCTAACAAATTCGATCAATTCCATACAAGAAGACGGCTCGTCGCCCGCGCCAAGGCTATAGACCACGCCAAGCCGCTCTGCTTCAGAACGCAGATAGGCCCCAATCGTCACATCGGCCTCGACATTCATCATCACAAGATGTTTGCCATGCTCCATCGCGGCAAGGCCAATTTCGGCCCCGACCGAGGGGATGCCCGTCGCGTCGATTACGACGTCGATCAACCCTGATTCCAATAGCGTTTCGACGCGTTGAGTAGTTGCAATCCGACCAGCTTCAATCGCGGCGTTCAGCGCATCGGTGGTGTCTGTGGCGACAGCACGGTCAGAATCGCCGTAGGCAATGCTGACGGATCGCCCCGCCGCTTGCGGGTTCAACTCGCTGATCGCGCCAATCTCAACACCACGCATATGGGCGACGCGGCTGACGATGTCAGTCCCCATCTCTCCTGCGCCGACAAGGCCGATTCGCACGGGTTTTCCAGTTTCGGCGCGCGCTGCTAAGTCCTTTGCAAGGCCAGTAAGGGCGACATTCGTAGGCATTGGGGTCTCCTTGATCGTGTTGCCACAAGATATCTGTACATTTGCTTTTTTGTCAATCATAAGTTCAACAAAAGATAGGCGTGAGTATCGAAAAAGTGGAGACAGCGCAAATAACTATGCGTACAATCGACCAATTGAAGTTGTCAAAGTTCAAATTGGGGTGTCTGATGGCGCTACAATCCTGGGATGCCAGCACTGGTGTTGTGACAACAAAGCAGGCGAAGATGCCAAAATGCGGCGTCAGATGAGAAGGCGAATGAATGTAATGTGCATCGCGTGGCACGATTGTTTGGCTAGTCCAAAAAGCGCGTGGCGCGACCTCGGGGATCAAAATGATCACAACGCTTGGATAAAATAAGGTTAAACCAAAGCTATCAGGCTATAAACGCTGGCAAATAGGGGGAAAGAATGGCTGCAACATTTGACTATACAGCGATGGGTTTTATTACGTTTGACGCGCTTTGCCGCCCTGTCAGCCAGATCCCACCAAAAGGCGACACCTATTTTGTCGAGGAGTTGACCCTCGCTGTTTCTGGTGCTGCGGGAAGCGCCGTGATTGTCGCGGCAAAGCATGGCCTGAAAACCCAAGCTGTGGGTGGGGTAGGACAAGATGATATGGGCGACTGGGTTTTAATGAAGCTCAATAAATTTGGCGTCGACACTGAATTGATGCAGCGCTGTGCTGAATTCAGCACCTCATCTTCGCTTGTCGCAACGCGCCCTGACGGACAGCGGCCTGCGCTGCACAAGCGCGGGGCAACGGATGGATTTTATATCAGTGACGACCAGTTGGATCGCGTGCTTGACACAAAAATTCTGCACGTCGGCGGTGTTGGGCTTATGAACCGCATGGATGATAGTGGGCGCACAGCCGAAATCATGGCCGAGGCCCGTCGGCGTGGCGTGATCACCACGCTTGATGTCTTTGCCTCTACCGCAGACGATCTGCCTAAGGTCGAACAGCTGCTGCCTTATACCGATTACTTTATCCCATCCGAAGAGGAGGCGCGGTCCCTGTCTGGTCTGCATACAAACCATGATCTAGCGCATTTCTTGCTGGATCGTGGTGCGGGATGTGTGGTTCTTACATTGGGCGCGCAAGGTGCCTTTTTTTGCCACAAAGATGGGACTGAGTTCAGTACGCCTTCTTTTCAGGTTGAGGTCAAATGTACCTGTGGATGTGGGGACTGTTTTAATGGTGGCTTCGCCACAGGGCTGCATTTGGGCCTAACACCGCAAGATTGTGTCGAACTGGCGCAGGCCTCCTCGGCGCAAAATGCGACCGGTCTTGGCAGTCAGGCGGGGGTACGCGACCTGCCCCATACCCAAGAATTCATCGCAACAACTCCGCATAGATCAAATGTCTAGCTTTTCGCAGAGGCTTAGATGGTCTATACTAAGCTCAACGGTTCAGTGAGAAAATGAAAAATCCCTTGCCCAACCCCTTGCCCGATGCCATGCCGCTGCGCGATACTTTGCGCGGCTTGCGGCATGCGGTGCGTCGTGGCGGGGAAACCTTGCTGGATGTGATGCCGCTTGACCAGTTGCCACCACCTGCGTCGCAGCTGGTTGGAGCTATGATTCGTGAGATGGGCGCGATGGCAAAGGACATGGGTGAAGTTGCCTCTGATTTTGCGCGGTTCGCGCTTGGCAGCAGTGAAGCCACAGATGCAGTCCCGATGCATTTGACTGCGCGCCTTGGCGCAGAAGATGATTTCGCAAAGGGCATTTATGGGGCTCTGCGACTTGTCTTGCAGCGGCTGGACGCGCCATCTGTATATATCAGCGAAACGGCGGCGCGCGTTGCATATTTGGCACTGCTACCTGGTCAAAGGCACGGCAACGACGCCAACTTTGCGGCGGCCCTTTCGCTGTCTTTGGTAGAGGCAAAGGTGTTACGTGGGACCTCTGCGCAAGATGCAGCACATGTTCCAGGCAGGGCCATTGAGCACGTGGCTATCTTTGCGGTCATGCTATGGTTGCAGTCAAACCGCAGCGAGGCGGACGATGATGCAGCCCTTAGCTCGGCGACTGATCTGGCTTTGGCAGTCGCCACTGAAGCCGATGCAGCTATTCTGGTGCGCGACATTGCCAAGCTTTCGGCGCTTTATGCCGAGTTTGCCGCGCATGTCTGAACTTCCGCACCTATCTGGCAATTTGCCGTCGACGAACGAGCCCCTGCGCATTGCGGTTCGGCGAATGCGATGGTTCCGCGCGGCGTTTGAGGACTACATAAAAGCCATCGGAGACATGGTTGGCTGCAACTATGAGGTCGACGAAGCTAAGCTTGCAGCCATATTTGTAAAATGGTTAAGGGCAGTTGAGCGCCAAAAGCCGAGCAATCGCCAAGATCGGCACGACTATTTTGAGTTTGCGGCCGGTCTTATGTTGCGTGAATTGACAGCTAATATGCCGATAAAAGCATTGATGCCGCCGACCAAAAGCGGGCCAGAGTCTGCCGCAGCCTTTTGGCCTGAAGGCTATGCCTGCACGATGTTTTGCCTCACCGTGCATTCCGCGGCCATGCAGCAAGAATTCAGGAATAAGCCACAGGTTTCTGTGGCAATTGATGACCTGCGGCATTGGTGGTCATTCAAGGAAAACGCTCAGATTGATGCTGCATTTTCTGTTGGCTTTTTGCTTACGCTGCTGGGGCATGACCCAAACTGGACGATGCCAGATGTGTTCCGCGTTCGGTTAAGCAAAGAACTCCAGTAATCTTCGTGTAGTCGGATCATGTCCACATTCATGGTTTCGTGCGGCGAATAAATCGTACACAGGTTCATCGCAAAAAATGACAGATTTTTGCCGATGAGCGCCAACAGGTGGTTAAGCGTATCGGGGTACCCAGCATTGCCCTTGCGGTGGCTTTTTCCGACTGGCCGCAGCAAAACCTTCCACAGAAACGACATCGAACCCTTTGCCCACCTAAATTCGGTCGTAACTGCGATTACGAACGGTGATCCACAAAGCTGTCGGG
>CAWUUC010000143.1:0-3867 GCA_963924905.1 uncultured Paracoccaceae bacterium | reverse complement strand
ATCCCTGATTGTGATTTGGTTATATTGCCGGGCACGAAATCCACCCGGGCAGATTTGGCCTATTTGCGCGCGCAAGGTTGGGACATTGATCTGGCGGCACATATTCGACGCGGCGGGCATGTTTTGGGCATTTGTGGGGGTTATCAGATGCTGGGCCGGATGGTGTGCGATCCAGATGGGATCGAAGGCCCCGCGGGCGAAACCCGCGGCCTGGGCCATTTGGACATTGAAACGACGATGAGCCCCGACAAAACTTTGGCGCGCGTGACCGCTGTCCATACGGCCACAGGTTTGACTGTTTCAGGTTATGAAATCCATATTGGGCGAAGTGAAGGGCCAGATCGGGCCCACCCATTCGCCCATATTGGTGGGCTTGCCGAGGGGGCCGTATCGGGCAGGGTCATGGGTAGTTATTTGCACGGGCTATTTGCTGAGGATGCCTTTCGCGCAGCCTTTTTGGCCAATCTTGGTGCTGCGCCATCAAATCAGTCTTATTCTGCGGGGGTTGAGGCTGTTTTAGACCAATTGGCCGCGCATCTTGAGGCGCATTTGGACGTGACTGGTTTGCTGGGATTGGCGCGTTGATAATTTTCCCTTGAAAATCGGCGCTAAGGGGCGCATATGCCGCGCCATACCCGCGTTTTTGCGCGGGCAAACCCTAGTGGAGAGACCATGGCCAAGGAAGATATTCTCGAATTCCCCGGTGTCGTAAAGGAACTCCTGCCCAATGCGACATTCAAGGTTGAACTCGAAAACGGCCATGAGTTGATTGCAGTGATGGCAGGCAAGATGCGTAAAAATCGCATCCGTGTTTTGGCGGGTGATAAGGTGCAGGTCGAAATGACGCCTTATGATTTGTCCAAAGGCCGCATCAACTATCGCTTTAAGTAAATTGCGGTTTATTTTGGGATCAGCCAGCCCGCGCCGCAAGGAATTGCTGGCGCAGATTGGCGTGTTTCCTGACGCAGTTTTGCCCCCTGACATTGACGAAAGCCCCCGCAAGAGTGAACTGCCGCGTCCATATTGCGCGCGGTTGTCGGTGGAAAAGGTGCGGGCAGTTGTGGCTGGGTCTGACGATATTATCCTTTGTGCAGATACAACTGTTGCCTTGGGCCGCCGGATCTTTGGTAAGCCTGCTGATGCAGGCGAGGCGGCGCAGTTTTTGTCGGCGCTGGGCGGGCGGCGTCATCAGGTAATCACCGCAGTGGCGGTGCGGCGCGGCGACCGAATTTGGACGCGGGAAAGCGTATCTGCGGTCAAGATGAAACGGCTGTCAGATTTAGAATTAAACGCCTATTTGGCCAGTGACGAATGGCGCGGCAAAGCAGGCGGATATGCCATTCAAGGCCGAGCAAGTGCCTTTATCCCATGGATTTCTGGCAGTTTTACGGGCATCGTCGGCCTGCCCTTGGCCGAAACCGCAGCGCTGCTGGCAGCGGCGGGTTACCCCCTTTGGAGGCAAGAATGAGCCGTGTCGTAATTCTAGATCAAATTAAAGGCCGCCCAATCGCCGCATTGATCGTAGACGGTCAGTTGGACGACTTGGCGATCGATCCCCTGACAGATGCGCCTTTGGTCGGCGCAATTTACCGCGCGGTAGCGGATCGCCCGATGAAGGGGCAGGGAGGTATGTTTGTGCGCCTGCCAGAAGGATCTGGCTTTTTGCGCCAAACAGCGGGTATTGCCCCAGGTCAGCGATTGCTCGTCCAAATTACCGCCCCTGCCGAAGCGGGCAAAGCCTATCCTGTGACGACGCGCCTTTTGTTCAAATCGCGCTATGCGATTGTGACGCCGGGTGCGCCAGGACTGAATATTTCGCGCCGCATCAAGGATGAGGATTTGCGCGCTGATCTGGAACGCCTGGCAAAGGCGGGCATGTCAGGAGCGCCTGCTGATCTGGGCTTGATTTTGCGGTCTGCTGCAATGGGGGTCGAAGACGATGTCATTGCCGAAGATATAGCAGCGATGCGAGATTTGGCGCAGGCCGTCCTCGCAGATTTAGACGGTGGTCCAGAATTGCTGATCGAAGGTGCCGGCGCACATGAAACAGCATGGCGTGACTGGGCTGATCCAGAACCAGATGAGGTGATCGAAGGCGGCCTTTCTGATCATGGTGTGCTAGAGATGATCGATGATCTATTATCTGCGCGAGTTTCCTTGGGTGAAGGTCATATGATGATAGAGCCCACGCGCGCCTTGTTGGCGGTCGATGTAAATACCGGCAATGACACCAGTCCCGCTGCTGCATTAAAGGTCAATATCGCCGCTGCTCGCGCCTTGCCGCGACACCTACGTTTGCGCGGACTGGGGGGGCAAGTGGTGGTTGATTTCGCGCCGATGCCAAAACGGGATCGCGCCGTATTGGATCAGGTTATTCGCGCGGCGTTTAAATCAGAGGCCGAGGTGAATTTGGCTGGTTGGACAACACTTGGCTTATACGAATTTACCCGCAAACGGGATCGCCTGGCCCTGGCAGAGGTTCTGATATGACCTGTCCGATCTGCGCCAAAGAAACGGATGCAAAATACCGCCCTTTTTGTTCGCGCCGCTGTGCGGATGTTGATTTGGGGCGATGGATTTCTGGCAGCTATGCCATTCCCGCCGACGCTATTGATGACGAGAACCCCGAAAAACCCCCAACCCCACGCCCGCAATAAATCACAAAGCGCCTTATTCTGTTCGGGTATTTTGCCAATTTTTTCAACCAAACCCTCTGGAGACCCGCGCTGACCTCGCGTAGCGGGCGGTCAATACACGATGTTTATACGCAAACGTGCCCGGATAGCTCAGTCGGTAGAGCAGCGGATTGAAAATCTTTGTAATCATTCAAATTTTTCGGCCAGAAATAGTAATTATATAATAAAAATCAGCAGCTTATGGATAGCATAGTTTTGAGTTCCAGCGTTACACAGTCATGACGCAGCTTTCGAATTGCAGCAGCACGCTTAGGCGCGCTTTGCTGTGTTGAACACAGTATCGTTGTTTGCTGTGGTAACACAGTGATTGCGCCAAGGTTTGTCCGCATATGGCAAAACAGGTTGATCGATATGGTGCCAATGAAAGATGCGATAACCACATCCCACACAATTTTTTCCGCCAATCAGATTTTTCCCCGCACCCTCTAGACAGTCCCGCAAGCCTCGCGTATCACGCCCAAACACAACAGGCGTTGCCCTGAAAAGTGCCCGGATAGCTCAGTCGGTAGAGCAGCGGATTGAAAATCCGCGTGTCGGCGGTTCAAATCCGTCTCCGGGCACCATTTAATTCAATAAAATCATGTGCTTGCGGTTCTTGTTGCCAACACTCTTTGAGCCTGCGAAACTTAGACACAGTTAGACACTGGATCTAAGGTATTGGATTGACGGAAGAGTCGCAAAACAGCAAAAAGACCATCAAGCATCTGCGTCGTGGACTGAGCATCTACAAGACTGGCAGATCCCCATTCTGGCACGCGCGGATGTATGATGCTGCAAAGCAGAAATATGTGGTGCGGACGACGAAAGAGACGAACAGGATCGAGGCTGCTGAAGTCGCGGAAGAGATCGTCGAGGCTTATAAGAAAAAGCAGAACGCGGCACATGCGATCACGATGGACAGATCGTTCGATCATTACGCAAAACTGCTGAATGCGATGACGAAGCAGAAGGCGAAATCAACGCGCAACAAATACGCGTTTAATGATCAAGCCAAGATCCTTTTTCGAGAAAAAGACGGGCTTGCGATTTACTTCGGGCAACATGATGTGGGGAAAATCACTTCGGGCATGGTGCGGGATTATCTGCTGTTTCTGGATCAGCGTCGTGCGCAACCGTTAGCCAATTCCACGAAGTCCAAGCATGCTGGTGTGATCAGACAGGTGCTGATGCT
>CAWUUC010000142.1:0-7247 GCA_963924905.1 uncultured Paracoccaceae bacterium | reverse complement strand
GTTGGGCTGATCACGCCTTGGAACTGGCCCATGAACCAAATCGCACTCAAGGCTATTCCAGCGATTTTGGCGGGCTGCACCTGTGTTCTAAAACCATCCGAAGAAAGCCCGCTAAATGCGATGATTTTTGCGGAATTTTGTCACGATGCTGGCCTGCCTGCGGGCGTGTTCAATTTGGTCAATGGCGATGGCATGGGGGTGGGCGCGGCGATGTCAGCGCATCCTGATATTGAAATGATCTCTTTTACAGGTTCAACTCGCGCGGGTCGTGCGATATCTGCGGCCGCAGCGCAAACGCTGAAACGGGTGACGCTGGAATTGGGTGGCAAGGGCGCCAATGTGATTTTTGCAGATGCACCCGAAGGGGCGGTGGCGCGCGGTGTCACCAAGATGATGGGCAACACCGGCCAATCGTGCAACGCGCCCAGCCGGATGCTGGTTCAGCGCCCAATCTATGACCGTGCCGTTGAAATTGCTGCGGAAACCGCAAACGCGATAAAGGTTGGTTCCGCCCATCAAGCGGGCGATCACATCGGTCCCGTGGTCAACAAACGCCAGTGGGATCAGATCCAATCCTATATCCAAAAGGGCATCGACGAAGGCGCACGTTTGATCGCGGGTGGCACGGGCCTGCCCGAAGATTTTAATCGCGGCTTTTATGTGCGTCCGACGATTTTCGCTGATGTCGCCCCGGGCATGACCATTGAACGCGAAGAAATCTTTGGGCCTGTCATGGTGATGATCCCCTTCGATACCGAGGAGGAGGCGATCCAAATCGCCAATGATACGCCCTATGGTTTGACAAACTATGTCCAAAGCAGCGATGGCGCCCGCCGCAATCGCATGGCGCTGGCGCTACGGTCTGGCATGGTGGAAATGAATTACCAATCGCGCGCCGCAGGCTCGCCTTTTGGCGGGGTTAAGGCATCGGGTCGCGCTCGCGAAGGCGGGCATTGGGGTCTGGAAGAGTTTCTAGAGGTCAAGGCAATTTCGGGGTGGGCTGCAGAATAGGGCGAAAACGGCGCGCCAAAGGTCGCGTTTATGGCTCACACCTTCGTCCTCAGCCGCCCTAGGCTGGGGATATGACACAGTATGAAAACCTGCTTTCGCCCCTATCGCTGCGCGGTCATACCCTGCGTAACAGGATCGTATTTGGCGCGCATACCAACAATATGTCCGATCAGGGCATTCCTGGGCCCCGTATGGCGGGTTATCTGGTAGAACGCGCCCTTGGCGGGGCGGCAATGATCGTCACCGAACCCGTTCCCGTTCATCGCACAGGGGTTTTGACGCGCGGCAATCTTTTGCATTCGGATGACGAAATCATCCCGCATTTTCGCAAAATCACGGATGCTGTCAAAGATGCAGGCGCGGTGATTTGCCAACAGCTTTATCACATCGGCGCTCATGGGGATGCCGACCTAAGTTTTGCGCCGCATTGGTCGCCTTCAGGTGGGCGCAGTTATCACGATTCTGACGGCTCGCACGCGATGACCGAAACCGAGATCGAGGAATTGCTAGATGCCCATCTGGCCGCCGCAATCCGTGCAAAACAGGCCGGTTTTCAAGGGGTTGAGGTATGGGCGGCCTATCATTCCCTATTAGATCAATTTTGGACCCCGTGGAGCAATCAGCGCACAGATCAATGGGGTGGCAGTTTGCAAAATCGTACCCGTTTTTCGCGCCTGCTGGTTGAAAATATCCGCCGCGCCTGTGGCGATGATTTCATCATCGGTTTGGCCATATCTTATGCGCCGGGCTATTCCGTGACGCTGTCTGCGGAAAACCTATGTGAGATTGTCGCGCTGCATGACGCCACTGGCCATGTGGACTATATCACCTGTGGCGCGGGCAGCTATTTGGAATTTGATGCGATTATCCCACCCTTTACCCACGGCGAAAAACTGACAACGCCGCTGACTGCGCAGCTGAAATCCATCGTCAAATACGCCAAGATTACCGCAGAGGCAGGGGTCCGAACCCCTGATAACGGCGAAGAGATCATTCGCAGCGGTCAGGCTGATCTGGTGTCCATAGTGCGCGGGCAAATTGCCGATCCGCATCTCGCGCGCAAAACCATCGAAGGGCGCGCGGATGATATTCGCGGCTGTATTTCTTGCAATCAAATGTGCTGGGGACGGCGCAGCCGCGATTATTGGATTTCTTGCCTGATCAACCCGTCAGCGGGACGCGAATTTGAATGGGGTGGGGACCGTTTTTCCCCTGCTGATCTGCCCAAGAAAGTTCTGGTCATCGGGGCGGGCCCAGCGGGACTCGAGGCAGCACGGGTCGCCGCTGAACGGGGCCATCGGGTCGAACTCCACGAAGCATCGGCCCATATCGGCGGTCAATTCCGACTGGCAGGGATGCAACCACGCCGCGCGCAAATTTTGGATTTGATGGGCTGGTATGAGGGGCAATTTGCGAAATTGGGTGTAATCTTGCATCTTAACAGCTTTGTGGATGATTTGGTCGATCAGATCGCGGATCATATCATCATCGCCACGGGTTCATTGCCAGATGACATGGGCGTGCAACGATGGCGCCCGGATTTACCTGCCTTACCAGGACTTGATTTGGGCCAAGTTTATGCGCCCGAAGATGTGCTGCGCCGCAGCGCAAATTTAGGCGACTCTGTGGTCCTATATGACGAGGGCGGCAATTGGCGTGGTGTGGGAACCGCGTGGTATCTGGCCGAACAGGGTAAATCCGTCACCATCGTCACCCCTGAACCCTTTGTGGGTCGCGAAATTGCCCGCACGGCGGCTGATGGGGCTGCACGTAAGCGCATGGCGCAATTGGGCGTAAAGATGCTGACCGAACATTGCCTGACGGCATGGCATGGCAATGGCGTCACGATCCGTAATATGCTGACTGGGGTTGACGATACGATTGCGGCCTCTGGTTTGGTTATGGCCACGACAAATCATGCCTTTGATCCTTTTCCTCAAACCATTGCGGGCAAAGTGCTGCATCGCATCGGTGATTGCGCGGCCCCCCGCCTTGCTGCCTATGCCTTTTATGAGGGGCGCAAGCTGGCGCTGGGCCTTTAGTATTTCATGATATTGTATATCACGCCCGTCCAAGGCAGGATAAATCAACTGATCTGGAGCGCGCCCATGAAATCCTTTCGTCTTGCCGCTGTTTTAATGGCCCTTGCGCTGCCCGCGCAGGCGCAATGCTTTGCTGATTATAAGGCTAAGATGGATGATCCGTTGCGGCTGCATTACGGGGTGGTGGAAGTCAGTGATTGTGGAACTGCCAAAGCCGAAGTGATGCGCCGTCTGGCAGCAAATGGCTGGACATTGTTGACCATCTTGTCCACCTTTGGACCCGAGGGTTTGGATAAAAGGAAAGACAATGCGGGCGAATATTTCCTTCGCTTCTGATATGCTGCGCGCGGGCAACCGCGTTGTCGCTTATGGCATTGCGGCCATAGTTGTCATTCTTTTGGCGGCCGCGATTTTTCTATTTGCCAGCTTGCCCGATGCGAATGCCTTTAACGCCCGTGTGGAAAGGCTGTTCGTTGAAAATACAGATCTGACGGGCGGGGCTGAAATCAAACTGTTGGAAATCTTGGCGCAATCTGGCACTTCTTTTTCCGAAGTGCTGCAAAGCTATCGCTCGGTGATATTTGTGCTGTTGGTCTTTGCCACGGCCTTGATGATTGCAGCATTGGTGTTTTTGATCACGATTATATCCTTAAACCGCCGCATTTCAGCCATTCAGCGGTCGGGTATTCAGGTGGCGTCAATCATGATTTCGCGCGAAGCGCGGGCGGTTTACATCAATGATATGGAATTCGCCCTGACCGAGGCTGCGATTGAAACCCTGTCCGTTCTGGCCGAGGCGCGTATGGATGATGAGGTGTTGACGGGAGCCGAAATCGAAGGTGTGATTTCAGGCCGTTCGGCTGCAGATTGTGATGAGGCTGCCGGTGCGACACGCGTCAAACGACTGCGCGATGCCTTGGGCAATCAGATGGTGGCAGAATTACTGGTTAAAACGGTAGCGCGGCGCGGCTATGCTTTGGCGGTGAACAAAGACGCGATCAGGATTATCTAAAGGCGATGGTTTGTTGCGCTTAGGTGCCTTCGGCGAAGGTATTTTGATCAGTGTGAACGAGCAAGGCATGAAAAGTCATCTGCAAGCGTTTTGACCTGGATTGTGTATTATTCGTAGCGATCGCTCGGGATCAAATATCTTGCCCCTGCAAAAGGCGCGGTATGTTTTTACCTGATAAACCTGCCGCTTGGCGCATGAACCCACGCCGCAGGGCAGGGGTGGCGCTGATCAGTCCCATGCCCAGATCGCGCGCGCCGCGCAAAATGGGATTATCATTGGAAAACAAGCGGTTTACGCTGTCCATCCCCAGTGCCATGGCGGTGTTATCAAACCTGCGCCAGCGTTCATAGCGCTGTAAAACATCCAAAGCGCCGATATCTTCGCCGCGCCGATGCGCCAGAATAATCACCTCGGCCAAGGCCGCAACATCGCGTAAGCCCAAGTTTAGCCCTTGCCCTGCGATTGGGTGCACCCCATGTGCAGCGTCTCCGACCAGTGCCAAGCGTGGACGCACCAAATCAGTGGCAAGCGTCAGGTTCAAAGGATAGGTAAACCGCTGACCCGCAAGCGAAATATCACCCAAAAAATCACCAAATCTTGCTCGCAGAACGGCCAGATAATCTTTGTCATTCAGGCTGTGAATTGCAGCTGCAGAGGTTTCATCCTCGCTCCAGACAATTGAGGAGCGATGTCCGCCCGCCAAGGGCAAAATTGCCAATGGTCCAGCGGGCATAAAATATTGGTGGGCAATGCCATTATGGGGGGCATCGTGATGCACCGCCGTCACAAGTGCCGTCTGCCCGTAACCCCAGCCCGTGCGTTTGATCCCTGCGCGCGCCGCCACGCTGCTGGCGCGCCCATCACAGCCCACAATCAGCCGCCCCATAATTTCGCGCCCATCGCCCAACGTGACGCTGGCATGGGATGGGGTGATCTGTTGTGCGGTGACACTCTGTCCTGAAATAAGGGAAACTTTGCCCTGCATTGCGGCCAAAAACGCGGCGTAAAGATGGCGGTCCTCAACCATGAAGCCCATCGGCCCATCAGCGAGTTCTGCTGCATCAAAGTTTAGGAAAAATGGTGCGGGTCCCATGCCTACGGCCCCATCTGAGGCCTTGATTTGCAAGATCGGCTGAACTTTGTCCGATATCCCTTCCCAAACCCCAATCGCCGTCAAAAGGCGTTTGGACGCAGCTGCTAGCGCATAGGCGCGCCCGTCAAAGCCGACTTTTGCACGGGTAGGGGCAGGGCGCGCATCAATGATGACGACCCGCAACCCTGCCAGTGCAAGACCCAAAGCAGGTCCATTTAGCCCGCCACCGACAATGATGATATCCGTATCCATCCGCCTAATATGGCGCAGAACATGGGATTGTCCATGCGCTGTGCTGTCGCTAGTCTGCGCAAAAACAAGGGTGAGGTTGCGTATGAATTGGTCAAAAATGACGGTTGCTGATTTGGGACATGAAATCGGTAAAGGCGGTGTCGATCCTGTAGATTTGGTTGATTACTTTTTGGATCGGATCGGGTCAGCGGGTGGGCAAATATATGCCCGCACCACGCCAACCCGCGCCCGCGCCGAGGCTGAGGCTGCGGCCGTGCGCGCAAAGCGAGGATTGCGGCGTGGACCCTTAGACGGCGTGCCAATCAGTTGGAAAGACTTGTTCGACACCGCCGGCACCGCGACCGAGTCAGGCTCGGCGTTGTTGGCGGGTCGCATACCGAAAACCGATGCTGCTGTTTTGACAACTGCCACCCGTGAAGGTTTGGTTTGTTTGGGCAAAACCCATATGTCAGAATTAGCCTTTTCTGGTTTAGGATTAAACCCAATCACCGCGACCCCACCTTGTGTCAATGATCCCGATGCAGTGTCTGGTGGATCTTCCTCTGGTGCAGCCACATCCGTTGCATTTGGTTTGGCTCCGGCTGCAATTGGGTCGGATACGGGCGGTTCGGTGCGAATTCCCGCTGCTTGGAACGATTTGGTTGGCCTAAAAACCAGCAGTGGTCTTTTGTCCCTAACAGGCACCGTCCCGTTATGTGCGAAATTTGATACTGTTGGCCCCATCGCACGCAGTGTGACCGATTGCGCCCTGTTGTTGGGGGCGCTGCAAGGCCAACCCGCTATCGATCTGTCAGGCTCAGATCTAACGGGTGCGCGTTTGGCTGTTTTGGATACGGTCGCAATGGAGGACATTCGCAGTCAACCCGCCCAAGGATTTGAATTTGCCCTGTCGCGCCTGACACACGCAGGTGCCCAGATCAGTCATATCAAATTGCCCATCGTCGCCGAGGCAATGGCAATGGCAGGAATTCTTTTCACCCCAGAGGCTTATGCAATCTGGCAATCCACCATCGAGGCTGCCCCTGAAAAAATGTTCCCGCGCATTTTGGAACGCTTTCGATCGGGTGCGGGGGTGTCGGCGACCGAATATATCGCGGCTTGGCGGCGGTTGGATGCCATCCGTGCCGAATTCAGCGCGGCCACGGCAGGCTATGATGCCGTGATCTTGCCAACCGCACCAATTTTGCCGCCCAAGGCCCAGCGACTTTTGACCGATGATGCCTATTATGTGACCGAAAATCTGCTTGCGCTGCGAAACACGCGGATTGGCAATTTAATGGATCAATGCGTGGTGACATTGCCAACGGATCAACCTTCTTGTGGGGTTTCGATCATGATGGGCGCAGGCCAAGAGGGGCGATTACTGCGCTTATCTTTGGCTGCCGAGGCGGCATTGGCGCGCTAAGTGGCAAAAAAGCCAAAAAAGATGGCAATATTCTAGATAAAGCGCGTGGTTTTTCTGGACCAAAGCCTTTGATCTGGTTATCTTAACTTCAAACGGGGCGACATGACCCCGAGATGAGGCAGACATGGCATTTCCTGAGCGGTTTTCGAACCTGCCAGAATACGCGTTTACGCGGCTGCGGAAATTATTGGATCAGCACCCTGCAGGTGGTGATCCCATCGCCATGACCATTGGCGAGCCGCGTCACCCTATGCCAGATTTTGTAGCCCCAATTTTGGCCAACAGCATCGCTGATTTCGCCAGCTATCCGCCCAATGATGGCACCCCAGACCTTTTGGCGGCGATATCTGCGTGGATCGATCGCCGATATGGCGCCCAGATTTCCCCAGATCGGGTGATGGTTTTAAATGGAACGCGCGAGGGGCTGTTTAA